>JAUUYJ010000239.1 GCA_030588275.1 Candidatus Zixiibacteriota bacterium
GAGAAGGGTCCAAAAGTGAAAGATTGGGTGGTTTGGTCAGGCCCATATCATATTTTTGGGTAATCTCTTTGACCTCGACCTGATCGACCATTTGGGCTACTGCCCCAAGCGGAATAATAACCACCAGTATCATCACCAAAAATGTTTTCATTTGTTTATAATCTTTCATCCCTGTACCTACCAAATAAAGCGGTCGGCGAATTTATTGTCAACAAGATTCGAGCCAATTACTCAAAAATTGCTCTCTTGACATTATACGGTATAATTCGACAATTGCCCGGTATTTCTTTATTTGGAACCGAAACGAGCTTCCAGATCTGCCATCTGTTCCAGAGAGTTGATACCAAGAACTTCGTCGGCATTAGGAGTCTTATAAACTGCCGCCTTCAAACCGCTTTGACTCAATATCGCCAT
Source organism: Candidatus Zixiibacteriota bacterium (assembly GCA_030588275.1). GTDB lineage: Bacteria > Zixibacteria > MSB-5A5 > GN15 > JAAZOE01 > JAUUYJ01. Next base: position 415 of record JAUUYJ010000239.1, read on the forward strand.
AATATCTGTCAGGTAAAATTCTTTTTGGGCGTTATCCGATTTTATCTTTCGCAACGAGTCAAACAGGTATCTGTTATCGAAGCAGAAAATCCCGGAGTTAATCTCGTTGACGGCACGTTGCTCTTCGGTGGCATCCTTATGCTCAACAATACAATCGACAATATCGGTCCCCGGTTGTCTTATTACCCGGCCATACCCGGTGGCATCCGGTGGCACCGCCGACAGGACGGTTGCTGCCGCCTTCTCATCTTGATGTACATCAACCAGCTTGGTAATAGTCGATTGTGTCAGAAATGGCACATCCCCGGCCAGGACAACAATATCTCCATCAAAATCTGACAAAATATCTTCAGCCATCATCACGGCATGGCCGGTGCCAAGTTGTTCTGATTGCAGGACAAACTTAATCTTCTCGCCATAGCTGGATAACTCGGCCCGAACCAGGTCGGCTTTATATCCGATAACGACGACGATTTTTTTGATATTGATTGCGATCAGATTATCGAGCAGATGATTAATCATTGGGCGGCCAAGTATCGGATGGAGAACCTTGGGCAGGTCCGATTTCATCCGTGTCCCTTTACCGGCGGCAAGAACAACAGCGGCTAAATTTTTCATAGGTTTATGCAATTATCCACAAAATATTATTTCAAGTGATTATCCACAGGATACTAATCTCAGGTGATGATTTTGTTGTTGCCATCGACGCGGACGACGGTCGGCTGGTGATTTTTCGCTTCTTCCGGCGTAAAATGACCATAGGCGATAATTATAACTTTGTCCCCTTTGCTTCCCAAGCGAGCGGCCGCACCATTGAGACAGATCGTACCGCTACCGGCGGCCCCTTCAATCACGTAGGTTTCAAGCCGGTTACCGGTATTAATATTTACCACATGCACCTTTTCATAAACATTCAATCCGGCGGCGTCGATCAGATCACGATCAATCGTGATTGACCCTTCATAATTTAGCTCCGCCTCGGTGACAACGGCGCGGTGGATTTTGGCCCGGTACATTGTTATCAACATAATCTCTTATACGTCCACAAATATGTTTTGCACCGGCAAATATAATATCCGTTCGGCAAATGGCAACCGTTTTCTATTAAAAATTGATACTTGTATAAACGATATTTCAGCTTCTTTTCAGTTGCCGGAATGGTGAATCTTTATATATTATTCCCCTACACGAGGTGAGCAGGTTGGGCTGTTTCCGGAAAGGGATCATATAAGTGCCACAGTTTGAATATATCGATGGACTTGTTATGGAGTTTGGCGTCCTGCGGGGTCGCTCGCTCAGACAGATTGCGGCTAAATTCCCCGACCGGACAGTTTACGGATTTGATACCTTTGAGGGCTTGATCGAGGATTGGGGCGAGATCGCTCGCAAAGGGGATATGTCGGTCGATGGCAAATTGCCGGTCGATATGCCGGACAATGTCTCCTACGTCATCGGTTTGATCGGCGATACTCTGCCGACATTTCTGTCCAAACATCCCGAACCGATTTCGTTTATTCATATCGACACCGACACCTACCTCCCGGCCAAAGCGGTCATGGACAGTATCGATGGACGGCTATCGGTCGGATCGGTTATACTTTTCGACGAATATCGTGGTTATCCGGGGTACGAAGAGCATGAGTACAAAGCGTTCACCGATTTTTGTATGGCGCATCCCGAATTACAATTTGAAGAGATGAACTTAGCCGACCCCGGTGTTTGGTCGGTTAGTCGCTCGTTAGTCGCTTATTCGTTGACTGATATGATTAAATCATGTTTCACTCGCCCCAAAGATATCGCCGTCGCATTGTGGAACCGTGTTACCAAGAAGCATGGCGAACGAGTCCAGGCCGCCTTCCGGGTCGTTAGCATCTCCGAGTAGGTCAGGAACCCTGTCGTTCATCCAGCTTGACTGGGCGGTTTCGACAAGTTTGACAATTTCCAAAGGATATATATCATGTAGCCGGGTGGCCCCCAGCTGGCTGTGTGGATCATGGCTTGCTATGTGGATCATGGCCATTGGCAACCAACTTCTCGCTACTGCAGGAATCCGCAACCATCAAAACCGCCACCCCCATTTAACCATTGATCACAGGTAGGTGGTGGCGTGCCATTTTTAAATACGAAATTTATCAAATGAACGGTATCACCAATATTGACTGAACAATCACCATTGGCATCGCCGGAGCAGACATGATACGGCCCGATATAAGCATCACTAAAGACATACTTGATGATGCGAACGGCATCGGCGACATTGGCAGTACCATCGGCATTCGCATCCCCCGGCCGACAATCGCACGGTGGCAAAAGACCGTGTGAATCGGCCCAATAATATGCGGCATCTAATTGATCCTTCAGATCTTCTTCGCCGATGTTGGTTGTGGCAATCGCCCAGACAAAGGAATAAACTTCTTCTCCGGATAGATCAGCCAGACCAAAAGTCATACCGGTGTGAAGGTCAACCAACTCGGAATCATGATTAGCCGAAGTCACGACAGGTGACATTTCAATGCCGGGACGGCTCATATGATTATAGAGTGAATCCCAGTCAAACCCGGAGCCGGAATGCATTGGGAAGTTCTCAGCGGTCCAGCCTCCAAAGGAACCGCCGCTCAGTTGACGGAGACCGCCATACCGATTATCCTCTTTGATTGGACAACCAGCCGTTTCGTCAGTATCGTCAGTTTCGGCTCCTCGTTGCCAGATGAGATTTTTGGTCTGATCGTAACCGGAACTATTGTTGACACCCAGATCGGCTGGAATATCCCAGTCGATTATGATACCGACAAAAACATCTGAAACGCCCTTGGCCGGGGCCAGAGCGGAGTAATCGTATTGACCGATCAGAAAATCGGCCCCATCGGTTGGGGCATAATAAGTGATGGCAATGTCAAACAATGAATCAGTCGTCAAGATACTGCAGACGACCATTGTATAGTTGCCGAAATCATCGGTCACAGTGGTAGTTGTGAAATCACACCGGGGTTGGAAAGTCCCCTCTTCCTCCGGCCATTGAGTGAACAGATCGGTATAAGCCCGATTTTCCGCACCGTCATTAAAAGCTATCATCGGCGACATATCATACAGATACAGGTCGGCGTTTGGAAAATCAAGATTGGCGTCACAGTCACCGTTTATATTAAAGGCGACACTATCCTGTCCACTATTTCCAATATTACCACTGAGGGTAATAACTAGAGCCTTGGTGGTTGTTTCCAGAGTATCAATTATTGGAAAGCCGATGCTGGAACCGTCTCTCATATTGGCCGGACTGGACAAAATGGCACTATCAGCCCCAAAAGATAGATTGGACATGAGGATTATAGAAGAGATGATTATCAGATTTCGCATCATACTATCCCACCCGGAAGATTGATTTAGAAATTCTTACTGTAAAATATCCGTTGGGGTCCAACAAGGAGTCTCTTTTAATAATATAACATTATAGCCTGAATTGTCAATTATGTTTTGTTTCAGTTGGAATTATTTCAAATTGATTACTGGGGTGCTGTTTGTGTAATAGTTTTGATTGCCGAGTCTTTTGATCTATTTTACTTGGTGACGGTTATGCGTGATTCGACCATGCAGGTTGTGGATTTTAGCTTGCATAAGTACTGAGACATCTCTCGATAGGCAATGGTAAAGAAGCAAGAGGCCAAAGAGAGGGTCGCCAGCGATTCGCAAATCTGCTCATAACCGACCACCGTACCTCCAATGGAGACAACTCCCTCAC
>JAUUYJ010000081.1 GCA_030588275.1 Candidatus Zixiibacteriota bacterium
CTATTTACAAAGGACTGTGGTTATATGTTTTCCGCAAAGGCTCATTATGGATTGAAGGCAATGGTATATTTGGCCAAATGTGGTGGCCAGGGGCCGGTTCAGGCCAAAGAGATTGCTTCATCCCAAAAAGTCCCGGTTAGATATCTTGAACTGCTCCTCTCACAGTTAAAAAAGGCTCGGTTGATTAATTCAAATCGAGGGAAGCTGGGGGGATATTTTTTGTCCAAATCGGCATCGGCGATAACGGTTTTGGATGTGATTACCTCTCTTGAAGGAAGAATTACGTTTATTTCATCGCATACCAAGAATGAAGATGAGCGGATTGAATTGGCGGTCAGCGATTTTTGGAATAAGGCAGAGGAGAATCTGATTAATTATCTGGCTGAGACCAGTATTGAGGATCTTCTGCAGAGGGCTGACATGGATGAACAGATGTACTACATATAGGTTTGGGAGATATTGATGGCAACCATAGTAAACTCTATTTTGGATTTGATTGGTCAGACACCGCTTTTAGCCCTTGATCGATTATCGAGGGGCTTGCCGGGCCGAGTACTGGTGAAGATGGAGTCGCACAATCCGGCGGCATCGGTTAAGGATCGGATCGGACTGGCGATGATTGAGGCGGCTGAAAAGGCGGGTCAGCTGAATCGGGATTCGATTATTATTGAGCCGACTTCCGGGAATACCGGAGTGGCCCTGGCTTTTGTTTGTGCCGTGCGCGGCTATAAGTTGATTCTGACGATGCCGGAAACGATGTCGATTGAGCGGCGCAATCTGTTGAAAGCTTTTGGGGCGAAAGTTGTTTTGACTCCTGGCCCTGATGGTATGCCGGGGGCAATTGACAAGGCTGATGCGCTGGAAAAAGAGACGCCGGGAGCGATTATCCTCCAGCAGTTTAAAAATCAGGCCAATCCGGAGATTCATAAGAAAACCACCGGTCCGGAGATTTGGGATGCTACCGATGGAGAGGTTGATATTTTTATTGCTGGTGTCGGAACTGGTGGTACCGTGACCGGGGTGGCCTCATATATTAAATCGCGGAAGCCGGAATTTAAAGCTATTGCCGTTGAGCCGGAGGCATCGCCGTTTTTATCCCGAGGAGAGAAAGGGCCGCACCCAATCCAGGGGATTGGTGGCGGGTTTAAGCCGGATGTGCTTGATCTTGACCTGATTGATGAAATAATGACGGTGACGAACGAAGAGGCGATTACAGCGACTCGGAAAATTGTTCGGCTGGAAGGATTTTTGGCCGGGATATCCTCTGGGGCCAACGTTGCGGCTGCTTTGCGGGTTGCCGCTCGGAAGGAAAGCGAGGGGAAGACGATTGTAACGATTATCTGCGATACTGGTGAACGGTATCTTTCAACACCGACCTACACCGAGATAGATGATGGCTGATCCTGTTTCATTCGGTTCGTATTGAAACCGTGACCGTTTCGACTTGAAAAAATGAAACGTAAGCCGACCCGGATGGTTTGTCTGGGTCGGTTTTCTATTTTGGGGCAATTCTCTGTATGACAATGGATTAAGGAAATTTCCGAGCGAAATTTATCTGTTGGTAGATTTTGGCACGGTTTATGATATATCTATTATCAAGCCGGAAGGGAAACCGGATGTAGGGGGCTACAAAAGGGTGGCAAGTGAAACTTGAGATAGGTTTCATGCTTTATCGAAGGGGGTGAATTTAGGTGGGTCGCAGGGGATTCGCTAAGATTCGATAGAACTGGGGGGATGGAAGCCCGCACATTGTGCAGGCTTCTTTTTTTTATACTCAGTTTTTTTGTCTATTTACAGTTTCTTCTTTCTTTTCCGTATCTGTAATATTCTGATTAAATGATGTTTTATCCATTTGAGGCTTCCGATATAATAATATTATCTGAGCAGGTTAACCGGCGGCATAACGAATTGAATACCAGATTGAATAACGAGACCAATACAAAAATTTCTCAGGAGTTAACCAAATCAGAGGCAGAATCTGTCGATCTTTTTCTGTCTGGATTTGACGACAGTTTTTTTGGTGGTCTTGATTGGTTAGAGACAGCCTCGAAAAATCTGTATCCTTCTGGGGCGGTCGATTACTTGCTGGGCCGAACCGATTCTGGTGAGATGATTGGTTTTTCTTCTTTCGTCCGGACCAAAACTCAATTTTTGAAGTTTTTTCATCCAACGATATTGGCTTTAACCGGTACCCGATCGGTTGTATCCCCGGAGCATCTTGACCTTCATATTCTGAAAAATAAGGTTGATGTTTGGTCTGATTTTTTACTCGGTTATCTGGACCGACAGTTGGGCCAGGCTGATTTTGTCATCTTTGATTCGGTGCGTGATAATCCTGAGGGGATCAAGGCGATTATTAATTTGGCTGAGGGGGCAGGGTACAAAATAATAAAGCAGAATCAGGATGTCTGTCCCTATCTTGATTTGCCGGACGATTTTGAAGCATTGCTGAACTGTTATTCGGCCAATATGCGGAAGATTACGAGGCGGACGCTCAAACGATCCGGGGATCGCTTTCGACTGGTTGATTATTCTGAGGTTGGTGATTTGGCTGAAGCGTTTTCATTGGCAGGAAGACTCCATGAGTTGTCACGGAATCAAAAGGGAGATAAGAGCAGTTTTGACCGTACCGGATATGTTCAATTTCATATCGGTTTGGCCCGGAGGTTAGCTGAAAAGGATCAGCTTTATTTTAAATTTCTGATGGCCGATAATCAGCCAGTTTCATTTCGGTATGGCTTTTTGGATCGATCGGTTTACTATGATTATCAGACCGGGTACGATCCTGACTATTCCAAGGATCGTCCCGGATTTTTAATAGTGGCGCTGGTTATCAAGGAACTTATCGACCTTAAGGTGACTCGTTATGATTTTCTGCGAGGGGACGAACCGTACAAAAAACACTGGGCTTTGGGTCGACGGAAAAGTTATAGATATTACATCTTTGGTCGCTCTTTTAAGTCGCGTCTGTATTATCAACTGTTTCGCTTCTACAATGGGTTGAAAAAATGAATTATGATTTTTCCATAATCAGAGAGCCACAGGAATTTCGGGAGATAGAGAAGGACTGGGAAAAATTTATAGGAGATGGTTGGAATAATCATCCCTTTCTGCGCCACTTTTGGTTTTCCAATTACCATCAGGCTTTTCACAAGACTGACCCGTTGATGATTCTTACCGCATCAGTTGACTCTCGCTTGGTGGCGGCCCTTCCGATGCTTAGTCGCCATCGTCGTTTGGGGGGGATACCACTTAAGGAGGTTCGTTTAATCGCCGGGGATCATTCACATATAAATATTGTACCGGTGCCGCAGGATCGTGACGAGATATTGGTTTCATTTTTGGAAACGTTACTGTCGAGTGGAGTAGATCTGATTTACTTAGAGGATATAAAGTCCGGTTTCCCTGATAATGATTGGTTGGCTCGCTTTTGCCATGATAGAAAATTGGGTTTTGAAATGCGGCAGGTTCGGACTTCTCTGTATATTCCGACAGATGGGGAGTTTGAATCTTATCGGCTGGGTCGCTCAAAAAATCTGAAGCAGGGGATCAACAGTCGGTTGAATCGGATTTATCGGGCCGGCGGGTTTGAGATAAAAACATTTTCCAGTAATGATGATATTGAGCTGGCGTTAAGTGATGCCAAAGAGGTCTGCGACCAGAGCTGGCAAGGGATTGGGGGTACGGGGCTGTTTTCATCAGTATCGAACGCACAGTTTTATACTGAGCTGTTTCGAGATGCGCTTAAGAATCGTTATGGTACTTTGTATGTTCTATATTTTGAAAAGCAACCGGCCGCATTTGAATTCCATATTGTTCATGAGGAGACTGAGTTTTGCCTTAAGGCGGCCTATGCCAAGAAATTTGATAAGGTCGCTCCAGGGGCTGTTTTGGATATTGAGTTGATAAAGAAGGCGTTTGATTCGCCGGTTAAAAAATATGACTTGCTGGGTTACGATGATTTGTACAAAAGGCGCTGGACTGATCAATCGGTTTCTTACTGGCGGTATTTTATTTTTAATAAAACGGCGGCTGGTCAGACGGCCCGATTGATTTACTTTAATTGGGGTGATAAATTGAGAAAAATAAAACGGCGCTTGGCTAAGGGGAAAAATTGATTCGGTATATTTTCTTATCGTTGCTGTCCGGGGCCGGATTGAAACAATGATTTTAACAGGCGCGGATAATATCTGGTCAGAAGTGGCCACAGTTTTTTCGGATATATAAATAGATCAAAATATTGGTAATGATCCATTTGCCATTTGTTCATCCATTCAAAATCAGACTGGCAGTCTATTGTGCCGGTCATCTTATCTTCAAAACCCCGATGGACCATCTGCTCGAACAGAAGCGTCCCGGGGGATAGCTTTTTGAACTTTTCGTTGTATCCGTTTTTTTCTACGACTAACGTATCCCCTTTTTTTACAGCCATCTGAGTGGCAACAGCCTGTCCGTCAATCTCCAGAAAATGCCATTGAAGCCAGCCGAGGTGAGCCAGCCGGTTAGTTAAGGCCCGATAATAATTGACCCGGTTCGGATCGTTACTGATTGAATCGCCATGCTGACCTTTCCATCCGGAAGTTTCGATGGCGGCAAATTTATCAAAGTCTGTGTCGTTGATATCTGACCGCTGGATGAATTTGAATTCTCGATCTGCGTATTTCTCCAGTTTTCTATTTATACGGATGAGGTTTTTTGAGAAATTGTCACTGAACCGAGATTGATAATTGGCCAGTGGTTGATTGCAGTCAAAAAAGAGACCACGCCCGGCTGGAAGAAAGACTTTTTTGCCAGCTATGGCGGATGATCTATAAATGGCAACCGAGGGGAAGTACTCCCTCAATCCGCGCATTTCAATCCCGCAGTTTTTGGGAAATAGTTTTTGGACCGAGTTAAATAATAATGGGATGATTTGGTTTTCTCGGCCCGGCTGGGCGATCGCATCGGTTCGGTAGGGAATGATTAATTTGACCGTTTTTACCCCTAAAATAGTTACCGGCCGGATGACAACCGGTATTAGTCCGACAAGTGTTGGGCCATCAAAAGCGATTTGACATATCCATGAATCGTCCGGTTGCAACCGATGCTCAAAGTATGATATGACCCAGGCGGCAGACATCATTGGGGTCATCTTCTCTGATTTTTCTACCAAACTGTTCCAGAACGAGGCATGTTCCTTGAGTGCCTCAATTGATGAGAGCGTTTTAATCTCGATCTTGCCGGATGGTTGTTCTGGATACGGCTTTTTTCTGTTATCAATATCGGTCATCAATTTGCCGCCAGTTTGGTTCTTACTTTCTTGATCGGTACGTTATCGTTAATATAGAACAGGATCCTATGGTTAGCCCTGTTTTTATTGGTAAAATAATGGTAAACAAGAGGCAATATTTTCCGATTTTAGATACAGGTACGTATCAATCAATAGATATTTAAGAGGATGGTTGGAAATAGTTTAGCGGTTGAAAAATAGGTTGTGATATTGTAGATTTGTAATTACTCACGGTTAATTAAGGTAGGACGGTTTCAATTTTATATGGCTGATGTTAACAACAGTTCGATGAAACGTGACGAGTGGGAAGAGGAGCGGATGCCCCAGCCGGTTTATAAAAAGCGGACCCCATTTATGTATATAAGCGCCGGGCTTCGTTTTTTGAAATTTCTCTGGTCTCGGGAAATTCGGTATTATCAGGTTCGACCGGTCGATACGCTGTTTTTCCTGACTTATCGCTGTACCTCAAAATGCAAGACCTGTACCTTGTGGCAAAGAACCGATAAGAGCGGTGAGTTGACGCTTGATGAATGGAAGAAAACGGTTGATATGTGCGCCGACATGGGAGCCAGATATTTCGAGCTGTTTGGTGGTGATGCATTGTTGCGTCCCGATCTGCTGGTTCCATTGACCGCCTACATCAAGTCCAAGCCTGGTTTGTACTGCGACTTGGTGACCAATTGTACTTTGATGACCGAGGAGATTGCGACTGGACTGGTCGAGGCCGGTATGGATGACATCTGGATTTCGATGGATGGGATTGATGAATCGCACAATTTTGTCAGGGGTAACAAGAAGAGTTTTAGCAAAGTTGAGCTGACAATTGATTGGGTAAAAAAAGCTCGTGGTAAAAACAGGCTTCCTTATCTCCATGCCAATACGACGATTTCCAATCTCAACTACGATAACTTTGATAAAGTTTTGCCTTATGCAGAAAAGATGGGGATGGATTTTAATCATCTGGAATATGCTGGTGAGTTTTGGGATGAACTTCTTGATCAATCGATTATAGATGATGTCAGGCCTTCACCCTATTTTGTGAGGCAGGATGGCCAGTCTATTTTAGCCAATAGCCAGCAAGCTCAGATAATCAAAGATAAAATTAGTCAGATGAAAAAAGATGCTCGCACAATGAATATCAGCCTGCAGTGTGAAAATGTTGATAAACTTTCTACCGACCAAATGACATCGGGGTTGTGCGACAATCGCCGATGCTACATCACGCGGGGGAAAGTTACCGTCGATCCGCGCGGGAATGTTGTTGGCTGTTGTTTTTATGGGGATTGGATCTTGGGGAATGTGCGTGATAATCATCTGCGAGATATTTGGAATAATAAAAAGCATAAACAGTTCATGAAGCATTTTGCCAATCGGGATATGAAGCTGTGCGAGCATTGTATCGTTGGGGTTCAGAGAAATCCGACGGCATACCAAAATATTCGAGATTATGTTACTCGGGCGCTGGGAAAGGCCCAAACCTAACCGGGATAATCTGATGGCCGGTAGTATGCTTTCAAAAGTAACTCAAATTATCAGGCAGAAGGGCTGGCGCTTTCTTTTCCATGAAATCAGGCGGAAGCTGTATGATGCGCATTATTCAGTTTGGTTTGCGATGTCACTTTCTGGTGAGATAAAAATTATTGAGCCCCGCTTCGATGGATCGCTTGATTTTGATCATCCTGAGGAAGTGATTCAGTTTATTGAGAAATTTGATATTCCGGGTACCAATGATCCGATTGAGATGAAATCTATCATCGACCGCAAGCAGTATTTTGTCGGGATCAAAAATGGCGCGAGTTTGATTGGGTATATCAAGATCGGGTGGGATAAGGTTTATATTGTCGATTATGGGATTGATTTTGAAATGCCTGAGGGTAGTTACTTTATCATTGATATTTTTGTCGATCCGGCCGCGCGCGGTATGGGGGCCGGACCGTTTCTCAGTTCCGCTTCTGCTGTGGAGATGAAAAACAGAGGGTTTAAATCAAGCATCATGCACGTTCGCACCAGCAAAACGCCGATGCTGAAATCGGCGGTCCATGCCGGGTATTCTGAAATCGGTCGGGTAGAATATTATTCTCTGCTGGGGCGGAAGATGTTTAGACCGCATCCGTTACAATTATTGAAAAGTCATTTTGAACGATAGTTACAACATAAACTATTGAAATGATTTTATGGATGAAAACAAAAACTGATAAAATTGCGGTATTGGAACTGATTCAGGCAGAGGGGATTGGTGGTGCGGAAATGGTTCTGTACAATACCGTCACCCATCTTGATCGGGATCGATTTGAAGTCCGCGTTCTGGTCGTTGGGTTTGGTTTGTTGATAGATCGCCTGCGCACCGGCGGGTATGAGGTTGATCAGTTTGAATTTAGGAACAGTTATAATTTGTCACTGATTCAGATGATTAGAAAAATCATTAAAGATCACAAAATTGACATTGTCCATTCGCACTTGTCGCGGATGAATATGTATGGATATATCGCTTCTATGCTTACTCCGGCAGTGAACGTTATGACGATTCACGGGGAGAGTGAGTTTTCCGGATGGCTGGCGCGCATTTATTACTCTCTGTTTGGGAATTTGTCAGGTCGGGTGGTGGCGGTTTCAGAACTGCTTGCGGAAAGTTTTCATCGGCGAACGCTGGTGCGGAAGTCAAATGTTGAAGTGGTGCATAATGGGATTGATACCGGTCGGTTCAACAACGATTTTGATCGGGACGATATCTTAAAACGATTTGATTTTCCATCAGATACGATTCTTATTTTAGCGGTTGGCAATATCCGTCCGATCAAGGGATACGGGCTATTGATTGATGCTTTTGAATTGATTGCCGCCAAAGAGCAGAATGCGCGCCTTTTGATCTGTGGCGGAGAAATTTATGATCATCGAAAAAACTTGCAGGACAGAATAGCTGAACATGAGCATTCGGATCGGATCAGGCTGTCGCCGTTTGTTGAGGATATTGAGGCGATCTATAGTGCGGCCGATTTTTATGTTCTTCCCTCGGTAAGCGAAGGGTTTTCATTGACAACCGTTGAGGCGATGGCATCCGGTTTACCAGTGGTAACGACCGATTGTTTGGGACCACGCGAAATCATCGATAACAATCTGGATGGAATAATTATCCCCAATCGTGATCCGGCTTTGTTGGCTTCTGCCATTATTGATTTGCTCAACGATCCTGATAAATGTATTGAACTCGGACAGGCGGCCCGAAAAAAAGTGGCTGATAAATTTACGATTAAAGAAGCGGTCGGGAAGTTTGAGCGGTTGTTTGAAACGCTTGCCGGAGACCGGCGAAGTTAAAAAGATGCCATTATAAAATAAATGACCAATGCTTGAGAAACGGAAAATTACACATTTGCTGTTGGCGATTAATCTTGCTCTGATTCTTTTTATTAGTATTAGATCGGGATCCGGCGCGGTTTCGGGCAATGACATAAAGCAGTCTGAACTGACGATTGAAAAGCTGGCTCTGGTTCAGGCTACCGATTGGCCGGGGGATACTTTGATCCTGATCGATTTTGAAAAAAATCATGATAAGAATAACATGTATTATCAGGGGGGGGAGTATCAGTTATCTTTACAGGTCGAATATGCGACGCATGGCTTGATGGCGTTAGTTATCCAAAAAGAGTTTATGAGTAATATGGAGTTGGCCGTTACTCACTTTCATCAGGATTGGCGTGGGTATGACTCACTCTTTTTTGACATCTATAACGATGATTCTGAGGCAGCATCTTTTTGGTTACGGGTTGGTGATAGTTTTGATGCGACCCGATTTTATGTTGAATCACAAAAGTATAGAAAGTCGTTTCGTCTGAATCCGGGGCATAACCGACTGGCTGTTTCAGTCGATGATGTTTTTGAGGCGTTCGGATATTTGCCTGAGAGGTTGTCGCTTCATCTCAACTTTCCGGCGGAATCGGGACGACGTTTGATTCTTGATTATTTTAGACTGGTGCGCTATGACAGTTCGATCCAGTAATATTTTGCTGATTGTGCTTTTGGGAGCTTTGCTTTTTTGGGCTTACCTGATCGAAAATCTGTTTCCAGAAGTGACGATCAATGAGATAAAATCTCCTGCCATTCA
>JAUUYJ010000277.1 GCA_030588275.1 Candidatus Zixiibacteriota bacterium
TGGCCAGCGATGCAATTGATACTTTGAATACTTGCCAGCGGGGATAATCGTAAAGTTCCCAGCGGTCAAATTGTGCTTTGTTAAAGGCGAACGATGTTATGTGATAGCCATCGGTTGCGATAGACTGGCTACCAGCACCGAGATTCGTGGGGGGATCAACGGTTGGCTGATAGATTCTAAAAAACAGACCGAGGAGCAGGATGGCAATGATCGCGCCGATAGTCAGATATTCTTTAGAAAATCGCTGTTTCATAAGTAGCCGGGAACAAATTTCATATCAATTGACTTACACTCTCTGTTAGAGTATGATGGACAGAACTGATTGTCAAATTTAATATGATTCATGACAGGTTTTAAATGACCGAAGTTAACGACAGCTTGATTTATAAAAGTCGCTATAAATTTCTACTAATAAGTGCCCTGTCGGCCTTTATCGCGACGCTCGATGCCTCAATTGTAAATATATCTTTACCAACATTGGCCAACCAGTTTGAGGTTGATATTGATCTGGTCGCCTGGATCGTTCTATCCTATTCGCTGACGATTTCAGCGACGCTTCTTTTAGCTGGGCGGATAGCGGTCAAACGGGGTTATCGCTTTATCTATCTTGCCGGCTTTGGCTTTTTTACCCTCGGCTCTTTATTGTGTGGTCTTTCCGGGTCGCTTTGGATGCTTATCGGAGCCCGCATTGTTCAGGGAATCGGCGCCTCATTCTTAATGTCTTCCGGACCAGCCCTTGTGACGCGTGCTTTTCCGGCCAATGAACGAGGTCGGAGCATGGGAGTTATCGGGACCATCGTCGGTGTCGGGTTGATGTCCGGACCTCCATTGGGCGGATTTTTGGTCTCATCGTTTGGCTGGCCGGTAATATTTTACATTAATATCCCGGTCGGAATTTTTGGTCTGTTGTATGCAGGAAAATTGCTGAAGTCGATTGAACCTGACAATTCTGCATCGAAGGTTGATTATCGGGGTGGAGGATTTCAGGCGATAGGAATAATTTTTCTGCTTATGTTTTTTAATCGGGTCAATAGTCCCGGATGGGATGATTCGATTCTGTTTTCGATGCTGGCAGTAGCGTTAGTCAGCCTCGGGTTTTTTCTCTATCGGGAAACGCATACCGATCAACCGCTGTTGGGTTTTGCGATTTTTCGGTACCGACAATTTTCAATCGCCCTGTCATCAATGCTGATTATCTTCACCTGCGTTGCAACCGGTATGGTTCTTATACCGTTTTTCCTGCAAAACATACTCCATTTGGAGCCACTTGATATTGGACTTGTTTTGATTACGATTCCGATCTGCACGATGATTATAGCTCCAGTAGCCGGTCGAGTTTCCGATGCTATCGGTTACAAACTTTTGACCATTTTAGGCTCGTTGCTCTTTATTATTGGGATGTTCTGGATTTCTGAGCTAAATCAATCGGCCACGCGATGGGATATTGTCATGCGGTTGGCGGTTATTGGCATCGGAGTTGGTCTGTTTCAGGCACCCAATGCTTCGTCGATGATGTCTGCGGTTCCCAAGCGACTTATCGGAGTAGCATCCGGACTGATGGGGTTGGCCCGTAATCTTGGCATCACCGGAGGAGTGGCTCTCTCGACGGCGATATTGATGTATCGCAAAGGGATGCTAATTGGTGACCTGGGTGAGGCCGGTTCTTTTGTGGCCGCTTTTTCGTGGGTCGTCAAGCTGTTTAGTGTGGTTGCCATCGGAGCCCTTATACTGGCCTTAATAAGAAAAAACAGAATAGAAGAAGTACCGCAATAAACAATCTGTTAGGCTCGTCTATCTCAAACCTTTTATCTGCTCGCGGCAAAAGAACTGTACCGACGAATCGGACGGGAATCTACTCTTGAGGTTTTCAATCAGAGGTCGTAGTTGGTCAATCTTCCCCAATCGTTTCATAATAAGTGCCTTCAGCATCAGTCCCGAACGATTTGCCGGAAACTGATTGCTAAACCGATCAGAATAGAAATAAGCTGAGTCGGGGCGAGACATTATGAAATGAGTCATCGCTTTTTCATAGTTGGTCGGTTGATAGCTTCTTGCTTTAAGGTTGGGTGAATTCTCGGTTATCCTCAGAATTAGCATCCCTCGATTACGCAAAAAATAATCGGTCACGCTGATGGCTGATGCAACAATTGGATAATCATCCAGAGCGGCTCGCCGGTTACCATGATCGACCGCAAGGTGGGTGATCGGGAACCGATCAAAAATATCAAAGTCAGGTTTTTGCAAGCCGAAGGCATAGATAAAATGGTCAACGCCGTTATCAATCGTCAAAGTCGGTCCGTACGGGCCAGTTATAACCGCATCCGGGCCGATTATTTCAACCAGATCGGCCGACGCATCACGAATAGAATAGTGCGGTTCCGAGGACCAGTTCCAATAAGCAGGGATTTGAACAATGATTGATAGGGCGGCAAGCAGGACAACTGCCTGCGGCAAAAATCGAAACGCCCGAATCATGTATCTGCCAGACTTGGCATAAACCATTAATGCGGTCAATAAAACTGCCGGTCCGGAAGTACGGACAATTATCGTCCAGCCAACTTCCCGAAATTCGGCCAGATAAAAATAATCGACGACAATATGATTGATAAAAAACCAGTTGATAAAAAGTAATACGGGGGAGAGGGCAAGAAGCGCTTTCTGCCTGCGCCCTGTCATTGCCAGACCGCTTTGAGTGTATGCTGAAATAATAACTAATACCATCGGAAGATAAATTAACAGCGAATAACGCAAAGGGCGGTAATTGGCCGGGATTAAAAGCAACGATAGTGCAATCAGCCAAAAGATAGAAAAACGAAGCGTCAGATCAGATCGATTGGATTGATCTTTGGCATAAGAAAGAATTATCGAAACCAGAGAAATATAAAAGGCGAGTGTCAAAAAGGGGGACTCGGTAAACAGACCCGTTAACGTTCCATATATAAGGAAACGGCTTATAACTCTATTCGGTCCGTCAAGTAAATAAGATGTCCCATGCGATGTCAGCGATTGTTCGGTCAGGTAGCTGTAATAAATCCCAAAACGGTCACCATAGAGTATCAGGATCAGAATAGCTCCGGATATCAGGCCGCCTCCGACAAACCAGCCAAGTTTGCTACGATGCTCTTTGCCAGCTGTTAGAATCGTCAGGAACAAAGCCAACCCAATCGAGATGCCAAACGCCTTACCGGTCAAAAACGCCAGTGAGACCAGGACAGCGAGGATAATGACGTTGATTTTGTTCAGACTATATTTTTGAAACAGAAAAAAGATCAACCCGAAATAAAATATCAATCCGGATTCCATAAACGGGGCGCGGTTGTATGTTATCAGAACGAAATTCAATCCCCAAAAGATCGCGGCTATTAAGGCGGGGATATAATCGTGCAATCGGTTACTATCCTTTTGGCCATGTCCAATACATACTCCCCAGATAAGAAAAATCAGTCCGAGAAACGACGGGATAACCCCGGCCAGATTAGCCAGAATCCGGCTTGGCTGGCCAATCTGAAACAGGACGTATCCGAACCATGAGACGACGGAAACCTTGAATACTTGCCATTTGGCGAAGGGGAATGGTTCGGATTCACCGGTCCGGGCGTAGTTGGCGGCAAAGGAGGTCAGGTGGTGCGGATCGGTCGTCAA
>JAUUYJ010000366.1 GCA_030588275.1 Candidatus Zixiibacteriota bacterium
TCATACTGCGTTTCAAGCCCTGTTTCCTCCTGAGAGGATATACCATAAGCGAAAAATGTCAGAGGGCGAGCGGCGGTGATGCGGCTATCCAATTGCCGCAATGATCCGGCGGCGGCGTTGCGCGGGTTGGCAAACGGTTCGTCTCCTGCTTCGGTTTGCGATCTGTTCAGCTTGACGAAATCTGACTTCTTCATAACAACTTCCCCCCGCACTTCCAGTAGGGGGAATCTCTGGGCTGTCGCATCAGACAGCTTGAGTGGGATAGAATTAATCGTCTTGACATTGGGGGTGATGGCTTCACCCGTTTTGCCATCACCTCGGGTTGAGGCGATCGTCAATAACCCGTTTTCATAAATAAGCTCAACCGCCAAACCGTCCAGCTTCGGTTCAAAGACATACTCCATGTCTTCTTCAGATTCAATTCCCAATCCTTCATGGACCCGTCGATCAAACTCACCAAACTGCTCAACCGTTGTCACCTTCTGAAGCGATAACATCGGGATGCGGTGGTCAACCTTTGCAAATTTATCAGATGGAGGTGCGCCGACTCTCTGCGATGGGGAGTCAGGTCTGACTAATTTTGGATATTGATTTTCAATCTCCAGTAACCGATCAAACAGCTTATCGTATTCGGCATCTGTTATCATCGGATTATCTAAAACGTGATAGCTCCAATTGTGCTCTTCGATTTCTTTGCACAATCGATTCAGTTCTTTTATAGTCTTTTCTGGAGCGGTCATGTTTACAATTTACAACGGTGATTGACAGTCGTCAACTTCAACTCTATAAATACGGTTTTTCCGGCAGGCCTGTTGGAGCTGGGGAGAGGTGGCGAGCAATAATCGCGACGGTTCCGCCATCGATACTCAGGTCCCCCTCGATCCTCAAATAGCGATGATGGCGAATGATCTCACTCTGCTTTTTGTACGCCTCCGGAAAAAGAACCACCTCAAAACTGTCGTGCAAATCCTCAAAGGTCAGAAAAACCATCGCCTGCTTTTTTTCACGCGTCTTGATCCGCTTGACATCAACCAGCCAGGCGGTCGTCGGTTGTTCCTTGGTCATCTGCTCAGCCGTTATCAAACTCGAAAACGGCCGACGATTATAAGCGGGGAAAACTTCAAGCGGATGGCAGCTGGCCGAGAAGCCAAGAATTTTGCGTTCATACAAAAATCGCTCCAGCGGCGTTACATCCGGCAGGTCGGGTAGATACCGAGCGGTTGGGGCCATCAGTTGTCCGGAAAAAATGTCGCTGTCATTTTTTGATGCTGGCGATTTCCTCAATGACTTCTGTTTCATCAACCGAATGCGCCATAGCAAACGGGGGCGCGGTTGGTCGATGGCATCAAATGCTCCAACCTTTACCAAATTCTCAAGCTCGCCAATCGACAACCGAACTTCATCCAAAAAGTTATCAAACGAAGCGTACGGTCGTTGGGAGACGATCTGTCTGATGGTGTCGCCGGATAAATTCCGGATGCGATTGAGCCCAACATAGAGACGGTTATCCCGGAGCGTTTCCAGAGCCTCACTCAGGTTGATATCGGGCGGGGTGATGGCAACTCCAATACGGCGTGCTTCGGCAAAATAGACTGAAGCCGGGTAGTAGCCACCATCGTTGTTGATAACCGCCGTCATAAACCGCTCAGGATAATGTGCCTTCAGGTAGGCGGACTGATAGGCAAGGTAACCGTAGGTGGCGGCATGCGCCTTGCAGAATCCGTACCCGGCAAAAAGGGAAAGGAGTTTAAAAATCTCGATCGCTTTCTTTCTTGGGACATCATTGTCAGCCGCACCATCCAAAAACCGGTCGCATAGTTGACGGTAACGATCACCCCGTCGCTCTTTGGTCATGGCTCGTCTCAATAAATCGGCTGAAGGGAGGTTAAAACCGGCAATTTCGCGGGCGCACAAAAGAACCTGCTCCTGATAAATAAATACACCGTGCGTCTCTTTCAATATTTTTTCCAGTCGGGGATGGGGAAAGCGGTCCGGTTCCAAACCATGATGGCGATCAAGGAAAACTTTTTTCATCCCCGAATCGGATGCACCCGGACGGATCAATGCCAA
>JAUUYJ010000025.1 GCA_030588275.1 Candidatus Zixiibacteriota bacterium
ATGAGGTCAACCCGACCAATTCCCAAAAGATGAAGATCATAAAGAAGTTGTTGGCAACAACCAACCCCAGCATGGAGAAGGTAAAAAGTGACAGGTAAGCATAGTAGCGCGAGAAACGGGGGTCGCCATGCATATACCCCAAAGAATAAATCTGAACCATCAGACCAACGGTGGTGACAACGATCAGCATGACCGCCGTTAGTGGATCAAGAAACGTCCCCAGTTCCAGCAGGAAATTCTGGTCAGCAGTTAAATACTGGAGGATCGTTATTGAATGCTCCGGCGTGAAGGCAACCCCGGCCAGCATTTTTATGAGTACCGTTACCGAAAAAAGCCAGGCTATGCCCATCAAAGCAATTGAGATCCAAGCCGAAAGCATCTCCTTCCAGCGGGTGAAAAAGACAATAATCCCAAAGGCCAAAAGCGGCAATAGCGGTATTATATAGATCTGGTCGAGCATATCACCATTTCAATAAATTTACCCGGTCGATGTCAATGCCACGCCATCTCCGGTAGATTAAAATCACAATCGCCAGGCCAACCGTCGCTTCGGCGGCGGCGATAGCGATCACGAAAATTGCAAAAATCTGTCCAATATAACCGTCCGGTGTCATAAAAGCAGAACTCCCGGAAAATCCCATACGCATCCCAAATTCTTCGAGACGAAACGGGATGACATAACGGTTGAAGGCGATCAGGTTGATCGTCACAGCATTAAACATAAGCTCCAAAGACATCAAAACGGCAATCGCATTGCGCCGCGTCAGAACGCCGTAAAAACCGATACCAAAAAGTATCGCCGCCAAACTAAGGTAATGCATCAGCGTCATCTCAGCTTCCCTCCCGCCGGGCAATTACAATTGCTCCGATTAAGGCCGCCAAAAGCAGAATAGAAACTATTTCAAACGGTAGGACAAATGTCTGCATCAAGCGCGTTCCAATTTTGTGGGCCGAATTGGAAAAATGATCGGCCGGATAGCTGTACGAAAACCAACCGTTTATGAGATCGGCGGGAATATTGGGACCATCAAATTTCAGAGATTTTATTCCGGCCATCATAGCCGCATTCAGATCATCCGAATCGGTTCGGTTCAAAAGGCGGATCTGCGAGACCGAGCCCTGTTGATCAAGTTTGATCTGGAAATAGTATGGATATCCGGTTAGATCAAGCCCAACAGCATCCAGCGGATGCTCGGTTGCACCGGATTGCGGGAGATAATATGAGGCCGCGTCTGGAAGGCGATTACCCTCAAGGTCGATCTTGAAACGAGAATCGGTCGGGAAACTGGTATTGACAAAAGAGAAGATGAGAATAAAAACCAGAGCCAGCGAAAGAAAACCACCCAAAAAGGTATGCTCGTTGGTCATCATCACTTCCCGGCCAGCCAATCGAGAGGTGAGCATGATGGCAAAAATCATCAGGATGGCGACCGCCCCAACGTAGAGCAGAACCTGAATAACCGCCAAGAATTCCGCCTGCAACAAGACAAAAACACCGCCGATGGTAAACAGGCAGAGAACTAAAAACAGGGCGCAATGAAAAATGTTTTTTATCGAAACAACCGCCAAAGCCGAGACGATAATGATAAACGCAAAGAGGTAAAAAACTGTCTGTTCCATCAGTTCTTATCCTCACTGTTATCGGTTTCGGTTGGCGCAGACTTGTCTGTTTCAGAAGTGTCGATTGGTTTAGCTTCTTCTTTTGACTCTGGTGCGGGAGAGGGAGAGGCAGCTTCAGGGCTATTAGCCGGTGTGGTTTCAGCATTCGGTTCAGGAGTTGGAGCAGGCTCAGGAGCAGATTCGGAAGTGGGGGCAGTATTTGCTTTTATCTCAGCAGGTGGCGATGCCGCTTTTTTTGAGGGAGGCGATGCCTTTTTTTTCCTTACCGGTTTTTCATAAGGCACATCATACCCAGCTTTGGCCAGCATATCTTTATCATAAATCAATTTGGCCTTATCCCATTCCGGGTATTCGTAGGTTGTCGCCATTTTTATCGCGGCAAAATTACACGACTCTTCGCACAGCCCGCATAGGCAGCACTTATGAAAATCGACAACAAAACCCTGAAGGTGTCGTTTCTTGTTCTCGTCCTTAAAGACCTCAATATCAATAGCACCTGAGGGGCAGGCCTTTTCGCACAGCAAGCATGAAGTACAGTTCAACTTGCCAGTTTCATGATCGGTCAGGAGGACGACCATACCGCGCGAGCGGGCCGGTATATCCCAGCGCTCTTTGGGGTACTGGATCGTAATCGCATGCCGGGTCAGATGCTTACTGGTCGTAACCATCCCCAAAAGGAGATTATATATCCCCGATGCGAATTCTTTTACCAGTTCAACCATTTAGCAAACACTCCGACGTACAAAATATTTAAAAAGGCCAAAGGCAAAAGGACCTTCCAGGCAAATTCCATCAGTTGATCAACCCGCAAACGAGGGAAAGACCAGCGAAACACCATCAGCAAAAAGACAATCGCCAGCGTCTTGCCCAAAAACCATATCCATGAGGGCAAAAACGGTCCGTTCCAGCCACCCAAAAAGACGGTCGTGGCGATAGCTGAGACGGTAAACATATTGACAAATTCGGCCAGAAAGAACATGGCGAATTTCATCCCGGAATATTCGATATTAAATCCGGCAACCAGTTCCTGTTCCGCTTCTGGTAAATCAAACGGAGTTCGATTCGCTTCGGCGGTAGCGGCGATGAGATAGATCACAAATCCGAGCGGTTGGAAGAAAATGTTCCAGCGGAACCCGCCCCAACCGGATTGGGACTCAACGATATCGACCATCGACATCGACCCGGCCACCATAACCACACCCAAAATCGACAAGACCAAAGGAATTTCGTAAGAGACCGCTTGGGCCGCCGATCGCATGCCGCCGATCAGGGCATACTTGTTGTTCGATCCCCAGCCAGCCATCAGGAGAGAAATGACGGTAAAGGTGGTGATGGCGATGATGTACAAAATCCCGATATTCAGATCGGATACGATCAAACCTTCCCCAAACGGGATCACGATGTAGGCCGCAAAAGCGGAGACAAAGCAGATTACCGGAGCCCAGAAAAAGACTTTGCGGTCGGCCAAAGTCGGGACAATATCCTCTTTTTGAATCAGCTTGACAGCATCGGCGACCGTTTGCAATACCCCATGCCAGCCGGCCATCATCGGACCAAACCGTTGCTGGATGTGAGCCGAAATTTTGCGTTCCCACCAGACCAAAAATAGCGCAATCAGAGACAACAGTCCAAAAACCATCGCCGCCAAAGCAACCAGAGTAATCAGATCGGCGGTCGGGCCGGTAATTCCAACCTTCTCCAACAGACCATCAAGCCAGCCGAATATCGGATACAGTTCCATCAGCGATCAATCTCCGGCAGAATAACATCAAGGGAAGCAAAGATCGCGACCAGATCGGCGATCTTAAGCCCTTTGATAATTTCAGGAATAATCAAGAGATGATTATAGCTGGCCCCACGCGCACGCACGCGAACCGGTTTTTTGCCACCGTCGGAGAGAAGATAAATCCCCATCTCGCCGCGCGAATTTTCTATCCGAGAATAGACCTCGCCCGCTTTCGGCTTAAACATCGCCCTTACTTTGGCCCGGATATCTCCTCCCGGAAGCTGATCGAGGGCCTGCCCGATAATCTTAGCCGATTCCCGCATCTCCTGAACCCGCGCCCGGTAGCGGTCGTATGAATCGCCCCCTTCAAAAACCGGAATCGTGTAATCAAAGCGATCATAAACTGAGTAAGGATCATCCCGACGAATGTCAAAATCGACACCGGAAGCACGGGCTGACGGACCAGAGATGGCGAAGTCATAAACTTGTTGTTTGGAGATCACGCCGATCCCTTTGTTGCGCGCCATCCAAATCGGATTCTCGGTCAAGACCTTTTCGTAATCGTCAACCTTCTCATCAAAGATATCCAAAAACTCACGGCACTTCGGGATAAATTCATCCGGAATATCCTGCGACACACCACCGATTCGTATATAATTGTAGGTCAACCGCTGTCCACAGGTCATTTCAAATAGATCGAGGATCAATTCCCGCTCGCGGAAAGTATAGAGAAAGGGGGTCAAGGCTCCGAGATCAAGACCGGTGACACCGATGCACAAAAGGTGGCTGGCGATCCGATTTAACTCGGTCATGATGACGCGTAAATATTCGGCCCGTTCCGGAATCTCCAAATCGGTCAGCTTTTCAGTCGCCAGAGCAAAAACCCAGTTGCACGACATCGAAGTGACATACTCGAAACGATCCATAAGTGGAATGCACTGGGCGTAGGTCCGATTTTCGCAAATTTTTTCAATCGAGCGATGGAGATAACCGATCACCGGTTCACACTCAACAACATTTTCTCCATCAAGAGTCAGGATCAACCGACAAACGCCATGCGTCGAAGGGTGATGCGGACCCATGTTGATAACCATTTTCTCTGTATGCAGATCCTGCGTCATGGTCAACTATTTCTCCGGTAGCGGGATGACATTTTTGCCAACCCACCCTTTGCGAAGAGGAAACCCATCATCCCAATCATCCGGTAATAAAAACCGTTTTAGATTCGGATGCCCGGTAATCTCAAATCCGTACAGCTCCCAAATCTCCCGCTCATACCAATTGGCCGCGGCCCAGAGGTTGGAAACGGTATCAAATTTGGGGTCCCCCCGATCCAGAACAACTTTAAAAAACAACCTCTGCATGTTCACAAGAGAACAGGGGTTTAAGACAACTTCAAACTGCTCGCCGGTATCAACTCCGGCCATGTTCATCAGGTAATTTAATTCCAATTGTGGATCATCATGGATGAATTTTGAAAACGGGACCAGATCGGAAAGCGGCACGATAAAGTACGGCTCGGCCTGATCGTTTTCAACCGTTTCCAACTGTCCGGAGAAATTGGAAGTTATATAAGCGGTCAGCTCAGCGGGATTCATTCTTGGGTCCGCTCCAGTCTTCCAGTTTCTGAGTTCGTAATTTTTTGCCAACTTCCAGACAACCCTGAAGGAGTGCCTCCGGGCGGGGTGGACATCCAGGGACATAAACGTCAACCGGGATAATTTTGTCGATCCCTCTGAGGACCGAATAGCTGTCATAATAAAATGGCCCGCCACCGATAGCACAACCACCCATCGCCAAAACATAACGTGGTTCGGCCATCTGGTCATATAATCGTTTGACGATTGGAGCCATTTTGTAAGTTACCGTTCCGGCGACGATCATCAGATCGGATTGCCGGGGTGAAGCGCGAAAGATCATCCCCAGACGATCAAAATCGTAACGGGAGGCTCCGGTTGCCATCAGTTCGATAGCGCAACAGGCGGTTCCAAAAAGCAGATACCAAAGCGATTTGGCCTGCGTCATGGTCAAAATCTGGTTCAGGCTGGTAGTTACAAGTCCACCGCCGGGAAGATTTTCTGTAAAAACTGGGAGCTTGCTTATTATACCCATTTCAAGGCATCTTTCTTCCAGGCGTACAAGAGCCCGACTAAGAGGATGGCAATAAAAATAATCATTTCGACCAGAGCGAAAAGTCCCAAAGATTTATAGGCGACAGCCCAGGGAAACAGAAAGACAACTTCGACATCAAAGATAACAAAGATTAGTCCGAAAATATAGAAACGATTGTTGAATTGCAACCAGCCCTCCCCTTCGGCTGGAATACCGCATTCGTACGTTTCGTTTTTTACTTTGTAAGGCCGATGGGGACGGATGAGTTTGGCAAATAGAAAAGCACCTAGAACAAAACCGATCCCGGCGATGATAAATACAAGTACGGCGCTATAATCAGTTGCCATGTCCACTCTCTCCTACCGCTGGTGCGTCAACTCAGATTGTTACACAAAAACCTCTTTGGTTAACCAACAATCCTTATTGTGACACAATATGGGTTATTGTGACACATTTCACAAAGCGGCTATAATTTAAGCTGATAAAAAAGGGAAAAACGGATGTTTGTCAAGCTCTTTTTGATAATTTTAAATCGTTATATTTGATAGATTTATAGGAGTAATTATGGCCCCTGTTGATCTTTGATAATCGCTACACCTCCATAAATGATCGACTTGGGTCGGAAACAAATTGAGACATCCTTTTTCCGACCCTTCAAATCGATCTCAATAATAACAATCTTTTCAGCTAAGCTAATTATTTTTTATCCGATCAAAACAAATCAGTTTATATCCTTGGCGGTAAAACTAACCTCCTGTCCATCAGGATATAAAATTTTCAAGGAACTGAGGCTGTTTCTGGCCCAATACAGACCCGGCTCCGGCAAATCGGGTGAGGAGAAAGGATCGAGGATATAATAATTGTACCGATCCCGGATGAGAAGCCAATGATCATCAAAGTGGTCGGCGGTCGGAACTGCACCAACAACGCTGACCTTGCGCCACCCCTCCCGCTCCATATACCGATCAGCCGATACTGTTGTATATGAGTGACTCGGTCCAGAGACGATTAGGTTGATAAGCTCCGTTTCTTCGGCGGGACTCAGTTTATCAAGTCCACATTTCAAATAATATGTTTCCCCCAGAGCAAAGCGAAGTTGATTATTTTGTTTTCCCGTTTCAGAAGAAAAAACTACCGGGATAATTAGAAACGTTAAGCCTAAAAAGATGATAAATTTTACCTGTCGCATTGGTCACCTCCATGAATTCGTTATTTGTAAGTTTCTTAATTATACAAATTGATCGGTCGGATGTATGAAGCTGTCTTTGAGAAATCTAATTGGTAACTACAAAAAAGGCCGGAAGATATCCGGCCTTTTGTAAATTTACTAACAATAATCTCCTAACTATTGTCGAACCGTTTGATCTTGATCCAGATAACAATCGCCAGGAGCGTAATGATTATCGTTGAGATCGCCAGCCCTTTGCGTCTGAAATAATAATCTTCGATGATATCCAACCCGCGCAGATGCGTTGCCGCCGCCAACTGCATCCCCTTTTCCGCTTCCGGCTTGACCTTTTCAAGGTCAAAACTGTGAATCAGGGTTCGCGATTCAACTAAAGCGGAACGGACATCTTTGAGGGCAAACCGCTCATTATCAACCGACATCCCTTTGATCTCGGCTTCATCAATCGTCGCCTCGGCCATCCGTTCAATACGGACCAGCGAATCTAAAAGATCGGAGATTGCCGCCGCCGTTTCAAAACCTTTGCTATCCGAATCGGCATCATGACAACGAGCGCAGAACGCTTTTTCACCGACCCCAACCATTTCATCAATCGGCTGGATTATGTCATGATTGGAATGACACGTTTCGCACTGGGGCAGTTTAGCTTTGGCGTACGCCTCCTTATGAGGCGACTCGGCAAAGAGCATCGCCTGACGCGCATGACAGGTGCCACAGACGGCTGAAATATTATCCAATCCAGGAGGGGCCGCACCATGATTGCCATGACAATCGTTACAGGCCGGAGCACCCAAATCCTCTTCTTCAAGGAGTTGGCGACCATGAACCGATCCGACAAACTTATCGTATTGATCGGTCGGGATATCGTACGGCTTCATATAAATCGGGTTGGCGTGACATTCGGCACAGGTGCCGGGCAGGTTCATCGGATAAACCGACGAACTTGGAATCTTGGCCGGTTGTATGCTATGAACCGAATGGCATGAAACACAGGTGGCCGCTTGGGCGTCACCCTGTTCATTTAGCTGACCATGAATCGAAGTCCAGTATTTATCCAGTTGATCGGTCGCAACCGAAGGATTAAATTTTTTCATGTAAGACGGATCGGAATGACAGCGACCGCAAAAATTCGGAATCGCAACAGTCTTTGGGACGCCGACGTAGGATCGCCCCTGACGAACCTCATCCATATCCTCAAGGGTGGGATCACCACCATGACAATCGGCGCAAGTCAGCCCAACCTCTTTGTGAATATCTCCATCCCACATCGAGGCGGGACCACCCTCATCTTCCCAATCAGCATGGCAACTTTGGCAATTGTTTTCGACAGCCAGGGAGGGAAGGGAGAAAACGGCTGACATCACCAAAACCGCTAATAGTTTATATAGATATCTCATTTTCCACTCCTACTCCACCAGGTATCCAATAATTGTCATTACCAAAATGAAACCAACGGCGCACAGGCCAAAGATCAAAAACAGCTTCGCTTTTATACTGCCCGGTTTTGATCGGTCGATAAAGGGAACAATCGCCCAGATCAATCCGGCAATAGAAAAGCCAAAAATCCCCAGAATCTCTCCTTCAATTCCCATCACCAAGGCTGGAATCATCTTAAGCGTCTGGAACGCAAACATGAAGTACCATTCGGGACGAATAACCAAAGGTGGAGGGAGAAACGGATCAGCCTTGATCCCCAGCTCCCAATGAAAGGGGTAAATCCCATAAGGAAACAGAACGGCTAAAACGGCCAGCACATTTAAGGCGATCAACCAGAGAAGCAGGTCGCGCAAAAGAAAGCTGGGAAAAAACGGCATATACAACTTTTCCGAAACCGGCTTGTTGGCCCACCCTTCCGGCTCCGACATCCCCTGTCTTTGAACCAGGATAAGATGAACGGTCAGAATAACGGTAAAGGCGGCGGGCAAAATAGCCACATGCCAGCCAAAAAAGCGGGTGACGGTCGCACCGGTGACTTCGCTTCCACCCCGCATCAATTGTAAAATAAAATCACCGATAAACGGAACGGCACCAGCCATTCCGGTCCCAACTTTGGTCGCATAAAAAGCCAGCTCATTCCAGGGCAAAAGATATCCGGAAAAACCAAAAAAGAGTGACAGTCCAAAGAGAGCCATTCCGGAAAGCCAGGTCAGTTCACGCGGTTTTTTGTACGCCTTAGTAAAATAGACCGAGAACATATGGATAAAAACCATCAGGACCATCAGGTTGGCCGACCAGGAATGAACCGAGCGAACCAGCCAGCCAAATTCAACGGTGGTTATAATAAACTTGACCGATTCGTAGGCCGAATCGGCGCCGGGACGATAATAAAGAAGGAGTAAAATCCCGGACATCACCTGGACAATGAAAAAGAATAAAGACAAGCCACCGAAATAGTACCAGATCGAATGGCCATGTTTGGGGACAACCTTACTTCCCATATATTCAACGAGCTCTTTGATTTTGACCCGTTCATCAATATAGTCATACAGCTTAGCGCCAATTGTTTTCATCCCGGCCATATCAAACCTCCTCACCCTTGGAGACATAGATATTGTCGGTCGCTTCGTCATGATGAGTCTGCCACTGCTCCAACGGACGAGGTGGAGGTCCGGCGATGTTTCGACCGGTCATATCATACTTACCATTGTGGCAAGCGCACCACAGGATGTTCAGATCGGGACGATACTGAACGGTGCAATCGAGGTGCGTGCAGGTTGCCTCATAAGCTCGCAATTGATCCCCTTCAAGGAGGACAACGATCCCAAGCTTGCGTCCAAATTTGAACGTTTTATACTTATTTTCGGACGCCTTTAATTCGGCAAAGGTACAGGCGGTCACCTGCGATTGATCTGCTTCCGGGATTTCGGGTGGTTTCATAAACTTGAAAACCGGATATGATACGGTCCCCAACCAGGCAATCACCCCGCCCCCCAAAAACCAGTTTAGAAATGATCGGCGTTTGATACTGCTTTTCTCCAACGGAACCCTCCATTTCGGGAAAGGTATATATCCATACAGGATATTTTATGGCACTTAACTAATATTTCTGCCTTGAGGTAACCATCAATTTTTGTTACCCGATATTCTCTCTCCAGGATTATCACAGCAAAGTCTGATAAGTATATTGATTGAGGAGTCAATAGTCAAGGATGCTTTTGTTCCGGCCGGTTGGTAACATCAAACCTGAACCGTTATTTGATGATGCGCTGAAGATGCAAATGAATCAATAATTATTATGCAAAAAAAAGACCGCTGTTAAGCGGCCTTTTCTTTTGCGAGAGGAGGGATGCAATGGTAAGGCTATTTTTAAATAACTTCTAAATTTTCTATTCGCTCGAATCGATATCCTGAGCCGATCCTTTTTCCCCAATCGCAACGAGGGTCAAGACCGTTGCCAATGATTGTAAGAACTGATGATGCTGGTAGAGTGGTGCTTCCTTGCCCTGTTTTATTCCGACAAAAGCACCAAACGGCTTAATCACTGTAGGTAACGAAATTTCACCATACAGATCAATCATCATCGTTTTATCAATGTATTCGGTAACCGGAAGGTTATCGGCCCTCAAAGAATTCCGGGTTACTTCCTTGATTGTTTTGGCCGATTTTTCGATGTTGGTGACATATTTTTTTAATTCCGGGGGCAGGTCATCATATTTATTTATGATTAATTCACCCATCCCGATGAATGATTGCAACGCATTATTATTATGATGATTGATCGCCCGAGCCAATTCGATAATCCCTTCATTCCGGGCCGACCTCATTTTTTGCTGAATCTTCTCATTCATTAATGGCATACTAAAAAGTGACCGGGGTGGATCACCCCCCAATTGCATAAAGGCGACCTCCAGTTGATGATTCTGGCGGAGTATTTTCAATAGAGAATCTTCGGTATCAATCAATAGCTGACGATCATCATCATTCTCAGCCGCGACCGTTTTGAGGAAGACCTCTCCGGAGCCATCCCAGAGAACTAATCCTCCCGCCGCAAGATCCAGATACTTAACCGCCTCGGTCAAGCCAAGGCGAGCGGCTGTCTCAAGCGATTCTCCACCAGCAATAGCCAGCACGATCCGAGACAAGGCCAGGTATTTCAGGTCATTATTTGGTAAAGGTTGATCCATTTCAATATCTGTTTGAGCAAACGGTATGCCCTTGCTGGTAAAAATTACGACAAAGAGGACAAAAGTCAGAGAAGTAACTGAATAAAGCGACCTTTTCCAGTCTGGTCGGGCCAATCATGAGGTAAATCCCAATTTGGATGGCCTGATCGGTAAGGATAACACCTAAGAACTAATCTATTTTAGTTCTATATCCCCTTTCGGTTCCGATAATTAGTTGACCGGTTCAATATAATCAATAAATCCTGCCTATTATGAACCATTTTTCATAAATATTGCATTATATAATCTCCTGATACAGCTTGACATAGATGATGAAATGTGTTACTTATCAAATTCTCTGACGGAGAACTAAGATGGCTGAGTCTATAATTCATGATAAGTGCGGCGTTTTTGGGATTCTGGGAGCCAGTAAAGCGGCCGAATTAACCTATTTTGGCCTTTATTCTTTACAACATCGAGGCCAGGAATCGGCCGGAATTGTTACCTCTCACAAAGGTAAACTCAACCTGTTCAAGGGGATGGGTGAAGTGTCCGATGTCTTTGCTGACAAATCGGTATTCGGAAAACTCAAAGGGAAAATCGCCGTCGGTCATACCCGGTATTCGACCACCGGAGCCAGCTCAATTACCAATATCCAGCCTCTTCTGGTTACCAATCGTAATGAAATGCTGGCGGTTGCTCATAATGGTAACCTGACCAACTCAGTCGATCTGAAGCGGAAGCTGGAAGAGAAAGGCTCTATCTTTCAAACCACTTCTGATACCGAAATAGCTCTTCATTTGGCGGCCCGATCCAAATCTGATTCCGTTATGGGAAAAATCTGTGACGCGGTCAAAAAGCTTAAGGGTGCCTTTTGCTACCTATTTCTCAGTCATGACCGCATTATCGCCGTCCGCGATCCCTGGGGATTTCGACCGCTCGCTTTGGGAAAACTAAACGGCCATTATGTGGTCGCTTCTGAAACCTGTGCCTTTGATATTATTGGAGCCAGATATATCCGTGATGTCGAACCGGGTGAGGTTCTGGAGATTTCGGAACAGGGTCTCAAATCAGAATTTCCTTTTGCCAAAACCAAGCATGCCTTCTGCATTTTTGAATATATTTACTTTTCCCGCCCTGACTCAATCATCTTTGGCGAAAACGTTGACAAGGTCCGAAGACGGCTGGGACGCGCCTTAGCTATGGAACATCCGGTCGAGGCTGATATTGTTATCGGTATTCCCGATTCGGCCAATACCGCCGCGTTGGGGTATTCAGAAGAATCCGGGATTCGCTTTGAAATCGGCCTTATTCGTAACCATTATGTTGGACGGTCATTTATCGATCCGGATCAGAGCATCCGTGACCTTGATGTTAAGGTAAAGTTCAACCCGGTCCGAGGAGTAATCGAGGGAAAGCGGGTTGTCTTGGTAGATGATTCGATTGTCCGGGGAACAACCTCAAAGAAGCTGGTCCAGATGGTCCGTCAGGCTGGAGCCAAAGAAATTCATTTCCGGGTTTCTTCCCCACCGATTATTGCCCCCTGCTATTTTGGGATCGATATGCCAACCAAGCAAGAGTTCATCGCCAACAAAAAAACGATTGCCGAGATTCGCAAATATCTTAAAGTAGAATCACTCGGTTATCTCTCGGTCGAGGCGATGCTCAAGATGCCATCTCTACCTGATGATGATTTTTGTGTTGGTTGCTTTACCGAGAAATATCCGATTAAAATTGGCCAAACCTCCTCAAAACTGCGTTTGGGCTGATTTTATTACCAACAAAGAGCCGTTTTCATCCGATATATCTAAAGAGAGTTAACTGCCAGTTGACAAAATTGGATTAGCCGGTATATTTCGATACGGTTATTCCGATTACTGCACAGGCCTGGTGTCGATGGTTGAAGTTCCATCGAACTGACAACCTACTCTATAATAAGTCAGGCGGCCTGATAGTTGACTCAAATATTGATAAAGAATAAGGCGGCCTTAATGTTCATCAGGAATTTCTTGATTTTTGCCTCCCTCACATTACTTACAACAGCTTCCAATTCTGCCACGATCTCAAGCGAGACGGTTAATTCTGCCAATTCTGACAACGGTCAATCTTTTATTAAACCGCGACAAGCTGCGGCAAAACCGGCGAAAGTGTCACTTGGTGCCGATGCCAGCGTTAGCCGTGTGGTTGTCAAACTTATTGCCGGAAGCCGCCTGCGCTTGAACGGGAATAATCTGAGTTCGTTAGGTGGGCATGAAATGGCCCGAATTCAACAAACGATTCGGGACAATTCATCCGGTCAGATCCGACCAATGAGAACCAAGGCGCCACACCTGATTGAAAAAGAGAAATTCATTCTGGAGCAAAAATCTGGTCAGCAGTTGGCCGATTTTAATAATTATTTTGTCATTGAAGTTGGGTCGGTTGATGAAGCACGGCAATTGGTAAATAGCCTAAACCAAATCCCGGAAGTGGAAATCGCCTATGCTGAGATCAATCCTGAACCAGCTGGAGATATTGATCCACCCACTTCGGACTTTGAGCCTGCCCAAATTTATCTCAATCCGGCCCCGGCTGGAATTGATGCCGAATATTCCTGGACCATAGCCGGTGGAGATGGTACCGGAGTGACCATTGTCGATATTGAGGGTGCCTGGCGTGACGACCATGAAGATCTTGACGCCGCCTTAAATGGACTGATCGGCGGAGTAATGTATAACGACCAGAGTTGGCGCGATCACGGAACGGCTGTGGTCGGTGTGATGGTTGGCTCTGATAACGACTATGGAGTAACCGGCATCTCTCATGGAGCCGAGTTGAAAATGGTTTCCATCGGTGATATTGGTGTTACTACAGCCCTGTTAACCGCTGTCGATTCGCTTGCTGATGGTGACGTTATGCTGATTGAGCTCCATGCTCCCGGCCCCCAATACGATTTCCAAAGCCGGCCCGATCAATTGGGCTATATCTGTATGGAGTATTGGCAAGCCAACTACGACGCCATTCAACTGGCTTGGGCCAAAGGGATTATTGTCTGCGAAGCGGCTGGGAACGGGGCTGAGGATTTTGATGATCCAATTTATGAAAACCGGTTCGATACTACTTTTCGCAATTCGCACGCCATAATAATTGGAGCCGGTGCCCCTCCTTCGGGAAATAGCGGAGTTGATCGTTCCAAGCTCAGCTTTTCAAATTATGGAGAACGGGTTAACGTCCAGGGTTATGGCCGGGAGGTTGTGACCTGCGGTTATGGTGCGCTGTTTGATGGCGGCGGCGATGAACGGCAGTATTATACCGGAACTTTTTCCGGGACATCGTCCGCCTCACCGATTGTCACCGGAGCGGTCGCTAATCTCCAGGGGATATACAAACAACGTTACCCAGGATCGGTTTTGGATGTTGACCGGATGCGAGAACTTTTGGTCGCCACCGGTTCTCCACAACAACAAAATACCAGCCTGCATATCGGTCCACGTCCCGATTTGATGGCGGCTGAAGCGGCCTTACCTGAACCGTACAATCTGCATGTCAATCCGAATTATATTGATACCATTATTGAGGTCGGGCAGACGGCAAGCATATTTATCTCCCTGTCCAACATCTCTCTGGTTGAGAGCGTCGAATATTCTGCCACACCATATGATAGCTTAACTAAAGACCCTGCAGACTGGTTAACAATTACCGACCCAACCGGTCAGTTGGGACCGTTTACCGGCCAGACGATGAATATTCAGCTGGATGCTTCGGTTATCGAAGATCGCTCGCAGGTTTACAAGGGCAGATCGAAATTAGTTTTGGACCGGTTGGTGGCCCACTCGATAACAAAATTATTGTGCCGGTATTCCTTGAGGTTCCCTGCCGAGACACAACTTACAGCATCTATGCTTCCTATTTGGGTGGTGAGGTCTCATACGATTGGATCGACATCAGATCAATCGGAAATGAGATTCCTGATTTTGCCTGGTATAACGGTGACCTCACTCAGGGCATAATCGATGATGGCTCCGCCGGACCGTATTTCATCGGTTTTGATTTCCCCTTCTATGATTCGGTATATACTGAGCTGTACATTGGCGCCAATGGTGGATTGTCGTTTACCGATGCTGAGGTCAACGTCAACGGATATTACGGGTCGGTTCCAATTCCTAATCCGGGCTTTGCAACCTTTATCGCCCCGTTTTGGAACGACCTCAACTTTGACCCAAATGCCAACGGTCATGGATCGGTTTATTATTATCGGAGCCCCAACAATGACAGTTTCATCGTTGAGTATTATCAGGCAGGATCATTTGCCGCTCCGAACGACACTCTGACAACCTTTGAGGTTATCTTAACGCGTAACGGCAATATAAAGTGCCAGTTTTTGTCAACTGGAACCGGTGGTCTGGAAGGCTCGGCAATTATCGGAATTTCTGAGATTGATTGTGAGGCGGCATCATTTTACTGGAAAGGTGATCCGCCCGGAAACAT
>JAUUYJ010000071.1 GCA_030588275.1 Candidatus Zixiibacteriota bacterium
AATAGCAAGAATTATCAGATGCGTCAATTTTCTGAGCGGACCGCGATCAATACGCCGATTCAGGGGACGGCGGCTGATTTGATAAAAATAGCGATGATAAATATCGACAAAAAGATGTCTAAGATGAAATCATTGATGGTTCTTCAGGTTCATGATGAACTGGTTTTTGATACTCACAAAGATGAAGTTGACCAACTGATCAGGCTTGTCCGAAAAGAGATGTCGGGAGCGATAAAAATGAAGGTTCCTCTTGATGTTGATATTGCAACCGGCTCGAATTGGCTTGAGGCAAAATAATGATTATCGGTGTCACCGGCCTGATTGGGTCCGGGAAAAGTGAAGTTGCCACTGAGTTTGAGAGGCAGGGGGGCAACCTGATTGATGCCGATGAGATCGGGCGAGAAGTGGTTGAATCAGATCAATCGGTCCTGTACCGACTGGTCCTTGAATTTGGCAATTCGATTCTTGATTCAGATGGAAAATTAATTCGCCGTCAATTGGGACGACTTGCATTCTCCGATCAAAGCAAGAGAGATATGCTTAACGCAATCGTGCATCCGCCCTTGTTGACTTTGCTTGAGAACCGAATCCGGGTATCTGAAGATAAATTTGATCACACGATTGTTGATGCGGCATTGTTAATATTTTGGGGTTGCCACACCAAGGTCGATTATACTCTTTTGGTTCATGCCTCAAAAAAAACCCGATTGGAGCGTCTAAAAAGGAAAGGCTTGTCGATAACTGAATTCAATTACCGCAACAAAGCACAACTATCTTTATCCGAATTGAAAGCCGGCTCTGATTCAGTTATATTAAACGAAGGATCGATCCGATTACTACGCCAAAAAACGACAAAATTGTACGTCCAAATTACCGAAAACGGTTGACATCAATCGGTTTTTTCATCTAATTCAGCGAGAATGTAGCCGTCTCACTTTGGGAGGTAATATGAGTACCAATACGGATCTTCTCAGTTCCGAAATGACCATAGAAAAATTGCAAGAGCGCGCCAATTATATGCGTGGATTAAACCTTGTTTCGTTATGTTGTGCCGGTTCGGGACACTCAGGCGGAACGCTTTCAATGATGGATATGCTTTCTGCTTTGTACCTAAAAACGATCAAGCATGATCCGAAGAATCCGAAGTGGGAAGATCGCGATCGAGTGATCTGGTCGGCTGGTCACAAGGCACCTGCTTTGTATGTTTCATTGGCCGTGTCCGGATATTTTCCTGAGATCGGTTTGGCCAAACTGCGTGCACTGGGCTCACCCTTTCAGGGACACCCGCATCATAAAGATTGCCCCGGTGTAGAGATATCCTCTGGCTCTTTGGGGCAGGGATTTTCGGTGGCGGTCGGTGTTGCTCTGGCGGCCAAAACTGATAAAAAAGATTACCGCGTTTTTGTCATTTCTTCCGATGGTGAACAACAGGAAGGCTCGATGTGGGAAGCTGCAATGTCAGCAGCCAACTTTAAACTTGATAATTTGATTATGATCCTTGATCGCAACCGTCTTCAGATTGATGGTTGGACCAATGATGTTATGGCGATTGAGCCTCTGGCTGACAAGTACCGTTCCTTTGGCTGGGAAGTTTTAGAGATAGATGGCCACAACATGGATGAAATCGTGGCCGCTTTCGATAAAGCATATGATAACAAATCTGGAAAGCCGGTTGTCGTCCTAGCCAATACGGTCAAGGGCAAAGGGATTAGCTTTATGGAAGATGTCGCCGGTTGGCATGGCAAGCCACCGAACAAAGAAGAGCTGGCCAAATGTATGGTCGAACTTGGGTTGACCAAGATAATTGACTGCGACGCCTTCTTCAAAGTTGCGGACGATTATCAAGTCGTTGTAGAAAATCGATTGACCGAAAATCTACCTAACTTTTCCCAGGATTACTGGTGGAATAAAAATACGACAATGAAAACGGAGATGGACCCAACTCGTAAGGGGATGGGGCGAGCTTTGGAAGAGTATGGTGATGACGAACGGATAGTTTGCATCGGCGCCGATATCTCTGGCTCAATAACGATCTCGATGTTCTATGAAAAGCATCCCGAACGAATGAACCGTTGGTTCTCAGTCGGTGTTGCCGAGCAAAACGGTACGACGGTGGCTGTTGGTTTGGCTAAAGAGGGTAAGATTCCGGTCTTTGGAACTTATGGAGTTTTCTCTTCAGCCCGTAACCTTGACCAAATACGCGTTTCCATCTGCTATGGTGATTACAATGTTTTGATTGTTGGTGCTCATGGTGGAGTATCGGTTGGCCCGGATGGTGCGACTCATCAGGAACTGGAATCATTGTTCCAAATGTGCGGTCTGCCCAACATGAATGTGGCGGTTCCGTGCGATTCGCACGAAACGAAACGGATGACCAAAGCGCTTCTGTTTGATATCGTCGGTCCCAAGTATCTCCGGTTTGCTCGCGAAGCCACGCCGATTATCACCAATGACGCCACCCCTTTTCAGTATGGGATTGCCAATATCTTCAGGTTTCGAGGCGAGAAGGAAAACTTTATTGATGCCTTCGACGTTAAGCTCTCAACCGAATATAAGAATGAGAATGAAGACCTGACGTTGATCGCTTGCGGACCGGAAACGGCCGAAGCATGTCGGGCCGCCTGGATTTTGAAAAAGGAATACAACCTGGAAACTCGGGTGGTGAATATTCATACTCTCAAACCGCTGGATCGCCAGGCAATTATTGATTCTGCTCGCGATACCGGTGTCATTTTGACCTGCGAAGAACATCAGGTCGGAGGTTTGGGTAATTGGGTAGCATCATCGGTTTTGCAAGCAACCGATCAAGTCAAAAAAGCTGTACAGTTTGATATGCTTGGTGTACCGGATCGTTTTGGCGAATCCGGAAAATCGTGGCAGTTGATAAAGGAGTTTGGACTGGCGGCAGAATATATTGCCGAGCGGGCCAAAAAACTCCATGACCGTAAATAACGCTAATAAGGGCGTATAATATGAAATTTGCCGATAGAATGTCTCGCCTTGGTACTGAGTCTGCTTTTGAAGTTCTGGCTCGGGCCCAGAGGTTAGAGAAAGAAACCGGGATGGAGTATATTCACCTGATGATTGGTGAACCTGACTTTGATACTCCCAAAAATATTCGGGATGCCGCAACACTGGCTCTCGAAGATGGATTTACTCATTACACGCCAGCATTCGGTTTACCGGAAACGCGCGAGGCTATCTCAGAATATTATTTTAAACTTCGTGGCGTCAGGTACGATCCGGAACAGATTGTTGTCACACCGGGGTCGAAAGAGATTATGTTCTCTTTGATTATGATGCTTGGTGAGCCGGGTGTTGAGATTGTTTATCCCAATCCGGGATATCCAATCTACAAATCTGTGATCGACTTTTCCGGTGCAACTGCGGTTCCGATTGCATTGAAAGAGGAGAATCAGTTTCGACTTGATGTTGACGAACTGGATCGGTTGACCAATTCCAATACGCGCTTGCTGATCATAAACAGTCCGCAGAACCCGACCGGTGGAGTTTTAAATCGGGAAGATGTTGAGCGGATTTATAAGTTGGCTTGCGAAAAAGATTTCTTGGTAATGACCGATGAAGTTTATTCTCGGATTATTTATGATACTAAGTTTGAAACGATTTCACAGTTTGACGAAAAGCAGGAGCGAGTAATCGTTACCGATGGTTTGTCGAAAGTGTTTGCCATGTGCGGTTGGCGCGTTGGCTGGGGGTTGATGCCTAAGTCAATTGCTCCCGGTATTGCCCGGTTGCAAACAAACATAACATCATGTGCCACATCCTTTATTCAAAAGGCAACGATTGAGGCGCTGTTGGGCAATCAGGACGAACCAAAGAAGATGATCGCCGAATTTCAAAGGCGTCGTGATTTCATCGTCGATGGCTTAAATGAAATTGAGGGATTTTCTTGCCTCAAACCACTCGGTGCGTTTTATGTTTGGCCTAACATTCGTGAGACCGGATGGACCTCCGGCGAACTGGCCGAACACTTTATGACCAAGTTGGGAGTTGCTGGCTTGGCCGGTACCGCCTTTGGTTCTGAAGGGGAAGGGTATCTCCGCTTCTCGTATGCCAACTCAATCGAGAATATCGAGAAGGCTTTGGTTCGGATGAAAAAAGCTATGCCGAATCTGATTAAAGAACCGGTATAGGACGATCAATTATATATTCAAAAAGGGCGCCATTTTAGGCGCCTTTTTTGTGCCGACAATTTTGGTTGCCATGTCATATGGGAGAGCGTATGGTTTGGATATGCGATATGGTATTATAAATATTGTGGTTGCCGATATGAGGTCCAAACCTGAGATGTTCTCGGAGAGATTATCGCAGGTTCTCTTTGGAACGCCGGTGAAAATCAGGACGACCAAAAGCAAATATTCCAGAATTCAATTGCCTGAAGGTTACCTCGGCTGGTGCCGATCTGCGCATATCAACATGATTGATCATAAATCATGGGAAAAATATCAGGCCAAAAAGAAATGGTCTGTTCGAGCGTTGTCTGTCAAAGTTTTTGATCAGGCTGGTAAGAATCAGCATCCATATAACCTCTATTTTGGTACCGAGCTGATTATTCAGAAGAATAATAAATTGGGCCTGTTTAAAATTCCGGGTAGCACAAACCGATCGCTCTCCTGTTCATCACTTCTCGATCCCCAAGCTAATAAGCAATCTGAACTCCGGCAGAGTCATATTACTTCTTGCGCAAAAAGATTTCTCGGCACTCCCTACCTCTGGGGCGGCATCACACCAATGGGGATTGACTGTAGCGGATTGGTGCAATTAATTTATCGTTTTCATGGAATAGAGCTCCCGCGCGACAGCAAAGAACAACGCAACTGCGGAGAAAATATCGATTACGACAGCATCAAGTCGGGCGATTTGTTGTTTTTCCCCGGTCATATTGCTATCTCTTTGGGAAGAGGCCGACTGATTCATGCCTCCGCTCATCGTGGCATGGTGGCGATAGATTCGCTTATTAAATCGGATCAGAATTATCGCAAAGATTTGGATCGCGATTTTGAATTCGCCCGGCGCATTGAATTATGCAAATAAAAATCAGACCACTTGATTTAAAGCTAAAGCGTGATTTTATCATCGCAGGAGGGCACGCAGAATCTAAAAATAACTTCTTAGTAATTTGTGAGGGGATCGGCTTGGGGGAGGCGTCAGGTTCGGTTGCTTATGGTCCGGAACCGGGGGAGATTGAGCGGGATTTAGTTTCATTGGCTAAGAAATTGAAAGATGTTGGATTCCAATCAGGCGGAATTGTTATTAGGGAAATGGCTGAAGAGTTTTCAAAACCGGCCCTGTGCGGTATCTCGACAGCCTGGTATGATTTTTGTGCGAAACGGGACAATCAAAGTTTGGCCGGACTATTCGGGTTGCCAGAGGCCGTTCAGATGGAGACCTCTGTAACGGTTTCGATTGGAGATAGTTCTGAAATTGAAAACTGGGTGAAGTTAGGGTATAGAAATATTAAAGTTAAGCTGGGGCGAGATTTCAAATCGGCGCTCAATGTGATAAACCGTTATCAGGATGTGAAGTTTCGGATTGATGCCAATGGGAGTTGGAAGGAGTCTGATGCCCAGATTTTTATCGAGCAGATATCGGGTAGTAATGTGAAGTTGATTGAACAGCCGTTCTCAGCCGGAGATGTTGAGAATTGGAAGCGATTGAAAGAGAGCCGTAATATCCCCATTTTTATGGATGAATCGATCGTTTCCGCCGATGATGTAATGAGAGTTGCATCGTACGTTGATGGCGTTAATATAAAAATCCAGAAGTCGGGAAGCATTGAAGTCGCATGTGACGCACTCAAACGAGCGCGTTTACTCGGATTGAAAACTATGATCGGATGTATGATTGAATCGTCGGTTGGAATAGCGACTGCAATGCAACTTTCATCCTTGGCCGATTACATTGATTTGGATGGACAGTTACTGCTTGATGATGAGAGGTTTGTCGGATTGGAATATAATGATGGTCTTGTTAAGGTTACCGGAAAGATAGGTCATGGCGTTTCTCAAGCATAGCATGATATTAGTAATCTCATTTTTGGTAATCGCAATCGGTGCGATAGCGGGCGATCTGGATCTGAAAGTTGTTTATCCCAAGCCGGATCAAAACATTCGCGCGGTTGATTCTACGTTTATTTTCGGAGCGGTAAAGCCGGGCTCTATACTCACAGTTAATGATACCGATGTCGAGGTTCACGAGGGTGGGGGATGGCTGGCATTTCTTCCGGTGAAATCGGGACCGTTTGTTTTCAATCTGTCTGCATCCAATGGTGATATCCGCGACACTATGTCGGTAGTGGTAAATTTCCCTGTGCTTCCTAACAACAGATGCGATAGTCTGTATATTAGTTCCGGTTCGCAGGCTCCTCATTCGGAGCTGTGGATTAAACCGGGAGATCGGATTGATCTGTCATTTTCGGGGACGCCGTTCTGCAATGGTTTTGCCATTATTGAAAACTGCGATGACACAATCATCATGACTGAAGCCGATCCAGGAAATTATTACTCTGGGAGATCAGTATTTGATTCGATATCAGGCAACATTGCCACACCCGAATCATTACTAATCAGAGGCCAGTACCGAGGGAGTTTGTTGGTCCCGGAATTAAATGACGATTCGCTCCAGGTAACATTTGGACTTTATCCCCCGTCGTTTGACCAACTGACCTGGCACAGACTGTATTCGTCCGATCACACGATTCCTCTTGAAACTTTGGCTGGTCTCCCTCCTAAAATTATAACTAATAGACTAGGTGCGACGATTAAATTGCTGAACCACAAGGACCGGATGGTTTTTAGGTTAAAAGATAGCTTAACGACGATTCGGACCGGACCGGGGAAGGGGTATCTTTGCATTCAACAACCAGCCGGAATTGAAGTGGAGTTGGTTGGGAAAAAAGGCCGTTGGTTAAAGCTCCAATTGGCTCCGAATCAGATTGGTTGGGTGCCTGACACATCTGGAGTGATTTTGCCGTCCAATTCAGCTCTTCCACATTCATTTGTCAATCTTGTCAGGACCAACAGCTTTGAAAATCGGACAACCGTTTCGGTCTCGACTTCGGCTCGTCACCCGTTTCGGGTGGTTGAGAATATTCGCGAAAAGAGCATCACCATTTATTTTTATGGGGTTGATTCTGACGTCGATTGGATCAGGTACGATAACGACGACAGGCTGATTGATCATATCGTTTGGTTTCAGGATGAGCCGTCGGTTTTCGGCCTAAAAATATATCTGATCGAGGGTAAAATCTGGGGCTATGACGGGTACTATGTCGGCGAGCAGTTTAGATTCGACATCAAGCCAAAGCCAACAGTATATTCCAGTATTTCTGAGCTTCGTTTTGTTCTCGACCCAGGGCATTCCCCCGACCGAGGTGCGGTCGGTCCGACCGGGTTGACTGAGGCTGAAGCCAACTTAGAAATCGCCTTGGTCCTGGCCAAGATGCTTCGCATTGAGGGAGCCGAGGTAGTGATGACGCGCGATGATGCTTCACCTTTGCCGCTCTACGATCGGCCCAAGATAGCGATGCGGGCTAAGGGTGATATTTTTATATCGATTCATAACAACGCTCTGCCGGATGGGACCAATCCGTTTGTCAATAATGGTATTTCGGTTTTTTATTACCATCCTCATTCGGCTGATCTGGCCAACTCCGTTCATGATGCGATGACACGCAATATTGATCTTGCCGATCATGGTTGGTTTTACGGCAATTTTGCCGTCAATCGTCCGACGCAGTATCCGGCGATTTTGGTCGAGTGTGCCTTTATGATGATTCCGGAGCAGGAAGCAATGCTTAAGACCAAGAGCTTTCGCAAAAGGATCGCCTCGGCAATAATCGAAGGGGTCAAAGATTATCTGCGGGGCCGACCGGAAACCCAATGGGATCGTATTCTCAAAGAATCGTACAACCGGTAATCCTACGCTATTTATCTTATTTCACAAGCAGGTCAAAATATTTCGCCACAGCCGCCAAATGCGCCGCCGCCGTCTCTCCATTGGTCACAGGTAGGAGGCGGATCGCCATCCTTGAATACGTAACCTATTATATATACGGCATCACCTACATTGAAGCCACAGTCGCCATTAGCATCACCCGAACAAGTGGGATATGGGTATGGTGGAGGACAGAAAAACCCTGGATAAAATAACCAGCATATCCCTCTGACGGCATCGGCAACATCCACTACGCCATCCCCGTTGGCGTCACCCGGTAGGCAATCGCATTCATCTGAGGATATGGCGGTTGTGAGGGCGAGGGACAGTATAATTGAGGTGAGAAGTAACAGTTTCAATTTCGATCTATCCATAATATCCTCCGTGCGTTAAAATTATCCCAAAATCTTCTCGGTAGGCCGCACACTTACGCTTAATGTATTTCGCCGCAGTTGGCAACCCATTCCTCGCAAGTCACCGGATGGCACAAAAATCCCCATCCGTTTACATACCAGCAAACAAACCGGACTACATCCTGGATATTAACCGCACAGTCACCATTGTAATCGCCACTACATATATCATATGGTGTTGGGCCGGGACCATGCTTAAAAACATAGTTTATCAGATAGACGGCGTCCCCGATGTTGACTCCAAAGTCACCATTGGCGTCTCCGGGAAGACAATCGCAGATACTGTCGCTGGGGCTTTTATAAATCGGCAGAGGTTGGTTTTTATTATCTCCGTCTAGAGAGATTATCGATTCGGCGGAAATGGCGGATGTGAGGGTGAGGGTGAGGAATAAAACGATTGAGGTGAGAAGCAACAGTTTCAGTTTTGATCTAAACATAATTACCTCCCTGTATAGAATTTCTAATGATAATCTCCCCAGGTTTCAACCCACTCCTCGCAGGTGGGTGGTCGGGGGCCGTGCTTGAATACATAATTAATGAGATGAATAGCGTCACCGGCGTTCCATCTACCATCGTTGTTGGCGTCAGCGCTACAAACGGGATATGGTGTAGGAGCTGGTCCCCATTTAAACAAAGATTCAATTATGTAAACGACATCGGCAACATTCTTGTCTCCGTCGGAGTTGGCATCACCCGGTCGGCAATCGCAGGGCTCGGCGGATAAGGCGGATGTTAAGATGAGTGATAAAGCAATGAGGGTGAGGAGCGTTAAGCTGAGTTTGGAAAGACGCATATCAACCTCCCTGTGATAAACATAATTGATTGACCGGAAAGGCGGGATGCCCCGCAAGCGGGATTGAATTCCCAACGAGAGGGATTTGAGAGGTCTCAGATAACATCCGGTTTTCATAATAAATATACAAATTAACATGGATTATGCAAACCATTATTTACGAGCCATATTGGCATATGGGTCAATATCCCATTCGCTTCGCTCAGGATAAGAAAACCTACCCCTCAAGGGGTAGATGGGCTGTACCTTGCTACGCTTGAACATCCACCTAAACTCGCTGACGCTTCGTAGGTTTTCTAAGCTTGGGTTCGCTTTTATTTTTGCAGATATT
Source organism: Candidatus Zixiibacteriota bacterium (assembly GCA_030588275.1). GTDB lineage: Bacteria > Zixibacteria > MSB-5A5 > GN15 > JAAZOE01 > JAUUYJ01. The sequence goes on from JAUUYJ010000071.1 coordinate 9,494, forward strand.
TGGGTAACGCTGTAAATATTGACCTATCTTGAAGTTGTGCTCAATCTGAATGCTAATGCTTGGGTTCGCTTGTCCATAGGGTACAACCTGTGCCTCATTCAGGTCGGCACACAAGTATGCGACGTATTGCGTATAAAATGGGTTCGGTCGTTCACTTTGCGGTTTTCGCGCTACAACATCGGTGGTGATTGTGTGCGAGCTACGCCGTTGGCAAATGATTATTTCTTTGGTGATGTTTGTAATCATACATAATGGGGGCGGGTGATAAATAGTGTGAGGATGGTGGGGAATTTGTGAAGTAGATAGGAGTAGCAGATATAGCCCCAGCACTTCGCTCAGCCAAAAACTCTTAAGATTTTTGGCTATCTAGCAGATGACCCTTTTTATAATATGC
>JAUUYJ010000172.1 GCA_030588275.1 Candidatus Zixiibacteriota bacterium
ATATGCAAACTTCTCCAGATATGAACACAGTAAAAAATCACATTAACCAATTTGCTATAATGTTTCCTCCATCATCGGGCCAAGTTATCCAATCCGGCCCGAATGTCAAGCCAATTCGTTACCGCACCCAAAGGCTCCGCGCCAACCCATGTCGCAAGCCGGCTGAGGTTGCCTCGGCCTTCTTAATATCCATAACCTTATACAACCAATCCAACCAAAAGGCTCCGGCAAAAATGATCTCAGCTCTCTTCTGGTCGAGACGACAGAGCTTCCTTCGATCGGCATTGCTTTGACCGGACAAAATCGTAACCAGCAGTTCCAACTCCTCGCGAACAAGGGAGACAACCGCCTGCCGGGTGAAAATTGAATCATCCTTAATCATCGCCAGACAGCTGGAGGTTCCACCGACTAAAACGGTTCGACCTGCTGAGTTAGAGACGAACCGCCTGATTTTTCGTTTATAACCGGACAGCTGTTTTTCAAAAAAAGAAAGCTGTTCTTTGGTAATTGGACCGGTAATTCCAAAACGGTCGGTCAGGCTGACCGCTCCTTCAGGAATGGAGGTAAAGGCAACCAATTCATCCCCACGATAACATATGAGTTCCGTCGATCCGCCGCCCAGATCGATGATCGTCGCCGATTGGTTTTTCCGCAACCGGCCAACCGCACCCAAAAAGGATAACTCCGCCTCTTTTTTGGAAGACAGAATCTGTATCTGGCAACCGAGCGTTTCTTGCAAACGATCTCTTATTCGCAAACCGTTTTGGGCCAAGCGGAGAGGATTGGTCGCGGCGATGATGATCTCGTCGGCATTATGTTTTTGGGCGTGCGAGGTTGCTTTTTTTAGGATTTTTTTGAGTTCCTGAAAACTTTTTTCGGAGATCAGAGGTTTGACTCTGCTTTTTAGATTGGCTCCGATCCGAGGGAAGGATCGAGTGAAATAAACTTCATTTAAGGTTCCGTCTTGATCAACCTCAAAGAGTGAGTACAAAACCGAGTTGGTTCCTATATCAATCGTGGCGATCTTTTTCATAGTAATTAATTAACACCTAACAAAAACCCGGACTTGCCGGGTTTTTGATTGGTGTAATATTTATGAGTCAAATCTACTTCATGACCTCTTTAAATTTGGCCGTTAAAACCGGTGCGATCTCAAGAAAATCACCCACGATCCCATAATTGGCCAGATTAAAAATCGGCGCATCCGGGTCACGATTGATTGCCACAATCGTCTTGGAGGACCGCATCCCAACCAGATGCTGAACCGCTCCGGAGATTCCAGCGGCGATATACAGCTTGGGGTTGACCGTTTTTCCGGTCTGTCCTACCTGCGTCGCATAAGGGACCCATCCGGCATCAACGATGGCCCGTGAAGAGCCGACCGCTCCACCCAACGCCTCAGCCATCTCTTCAATCAGCTTGAAATTTTCCGCCGCCCGAATCCCTCGACCACCGGCAACGACAATATCTGCCTCGGTCAAGCTGACCGCACCACCAGCCCCGGTTGACCGCTCGGTTACTTTGGCTTGGCAGGTTAAAACTGCATCGTCAACCGTTTCGCTGACCAGCTCGCCACCCTCGGCATCTGCCGCTTCCGGGAAAGCTTTTGGTCGAATTGTGATAAAAAACGGACCATCACCAGCCGTCTGGACTTTTATAAAAACGTTGCCACCATAAGTCGGACGGACCGCCGTCAGCTTACCCTCTTCGATAGACAATGCGGTACAATCGGAAGCCATCCCTCCACCACACAGGCCAGCCAAGCGAGCCATCAAAGACTTGCCATAAAAGCTGGCCGAGCCGATAACGACATCTGGTTTTTCCCGATCAATCAACTGCTTCAGCAACCGACCGTAAGATTCTTCCTGCATATTTGTCAGGTCAGCGTGGACAAAGGCAAAAACATTGACCCCTTTGGCCTGAAGCGATGCGGCGGCGGCAGTTGTATCCCCACCCAGGATGGCACAACAAACTTCTCCACCCAATGATTGGGCCGCACCGATTGACTCAAAACTTATATTTGATAATTGATTCTCTTTTTGTTCGGCTATGGTTAGAATCTTCATACGATTTCTCAATCCTTTCCTGAATAATTTCGCAAGACCGCCTCAATAACTTTTGAAACCGGTACATTATTCTCTCTCGCCAAGCGGCGACATTGTTCAAATTCCGGAATAGCTTTCTGTATTCTATCAACTTCCATAATTTTTGTTGTAACCGTTCCGTATTGGCACTCCACTTCGACCTCTTGCCTCGGTAACAATAACCGTTCCCGTTGGGAAATGCGCATTCCGGTCGTAGTTGTTTCGGCAAATATAATATCTGACAATGCCGGAGCAACCGGTTTTTTTGCCAGAACGGTTAATAACTGTCCCGGACGATTTTTCTTCATGATAACCGGAGTAATAAACGCTTCCAAAGCACCCGCCTCGTACAACCGTTCAAACAGATAATCGTATATCTGCGGATTCATGTCATCAATATTAGTTTCAATCACGGTGATCTGATCATTTTCAGAAGAAACGCCAGCTTTGTCGGTTTGTCCCAGAACAAGTCGCACCATGTTCGGTCGATCATCGTATCGCCTGGTTCCCAAACCGTAGCCAACGGCATCAATTGTCATTGTCGGAAGTGGGTCAAAATTGGCCACCGCGACAATTAAGGCCGCCCCGGTTGGGGTAACCGTTTCCCCCTCAAAATCGACGAAACGAACCGGAACAGCTTTAACGATTTCGGTTACAGCCGGACCGGGAAGCGGTATCATACCATGCGCCGACTTTATGACCCCATGTCCAAAGACCAAAGGGGTTGAGTATATTTCCGGCCAATCCAAAGATTCAAGGGCAACATAAAATCCGACAATATCGACTATCGCATCATCCGCTCCGACTTCATGAAAATGGATTTTCTCCGGCGTCGTATCATGAACCTTCGCCTCGGCCACCGCCAAAAGGGTAAACGATTTGATCGCCCCCTCTTTGACCCGGTCCGAAAGGTTGGAGTCGTTAATTATTTTCGTAATATGACTCAGATGGCGATGCTGGTCCGATTCTGGGATGGGCATTTTAAAGACAAGTCCCGACAGACCATGATCCATATCTTTTGAAAACTGCGGCTTCAGATTTTCCAGTCCAAGCTTATTGGGAAGATCGATTATTAATTGTTGGTCCGCTCCGACATGGACTAAGGCAGATAAGAGCATATCCCCCGCCGCTCCGGCAAAGCAGTCGATAAATAACAATTTCATTGGGAATCGCTCGATGTATTGGAACTGTCTGAATTTCTATTAACCTGAGCTATCATAGAAGCGGCCATTCCGGCGCCAAAGCCGTTGTCAATATTGACCACAACCACACCGGTCGAGCAGGAATTGAGCATCCCTAACAATGCGGCCACTCCGCCGAATGATGCCCCATACCCAACCGAGGTCGGAACGGCGATAACGGGGCGATCAACAAGTCCACCAACAACCGAGGCCAACGCCCCTTCCATCCCTGCGACAACAACAATTGCCAGTGCTTCCTGTAGGATTTTGGCACCGGCGGTCAGGCGATGGAGTCCGGCCACACCGACGTCATAAAGCTTATCAACCTGGCATCCTGCCGCCCAAGCGGTAACCGCCGCCTCTTCCGCGACCGGGATGTCTGAGGTACCGGCTGAACAGATGACAACTTTGGCATCTTTGTCAATCTGGGGACCCGATCTCCGCCCCGCCGGGATATATATCATACGGGCCTCATTATAATACTTAACCCGGGTCATGCTTTTTTTGAGTTTGGCCGCCGTCTTGGCTTCGACTCGTGAGATCAGGACATCAGACCCAACCTGTTTTATTTTTTTGGCGATAGCAATGATCTGTTGATCGGTTTTGCCTGGTGCATAAATCACTTCCGGCATCCCGGATCGAAGATGACGATGATGATCAACGCGGGCAAATCCAATATCATCATAGGCCAGATATTTGAGAGATTTTTCGGCATCGGCAACCGAGATTCGGTTCGACGAAAGTTCCTGGAGGATTTTGCTGATCTTATCAGGATGCATGCTGATTATCTTCCATTATACCGTTTTTGTAATCGACCAAGAGCGATTTTAGGTCATCCAGAGTTGCAATTGTTGTCACCTGACGACGAATAATGGCGGCATCCTTCCAGCCTTTGACGTACCAACCAACAATCCGGCGCATCCGGAGCATGGCCCGCTGTTCCCCATCATAATCAGACAAGAGCCGGGCATGGTCCATAATCAGCGTCGTTTTTTCATCAATTGTCGGGTCGGCGGCCGGTTGGCCTTGATCCAGAAAGTGATTTATCTCAGCAAATATCCTCGGATTACCAAGCGCCCCGCGACCAATCATAACGGCGTCACAGCCGGTTTCGTCGAGCATCCGAGCCGCCTCTTCCCCACTGGTAACGTCACCGTTTCCGATCACCGGAATGGTGACGGTCTCTTTTAATTTCTTGATATCGTTCCAGTCGGCCGTTCCGGAAAACAGCTTACTTCGGGTTCGGGCATGCAGAGTTATCGCGCTGGCTCCGGCCTCCTCGCAGACTTTTCCCGCCTCGGCAAAGACCTTGGTATATTCATCCCAGCCAGAACGGAGTTTAACCGTTACCGGTACCGAGCTTCCGGCCACAGCCGCTTCGACTAACGCTTTGGTCAGGCCGAGATCTTTTAAAACCGCCGCCCCGCCGTTTTTATTGACAACCTTTTTTACCGGACATCCAAAGTTAAGGTCTATCAAATCCGGGTTTCGTTTTGAAACAATTTGGGTCGATCTGAACATAACTTCAGGATCGGCACCAAAAATCTGAATACCAACCGGGCTTTCTTCTGGATAGAAAAAGAGCATTTCTTCGGTCTTCTTATTCTTCTGGACCAGACCATGAGTCGAGACCATCTCGGAATAAACGACGGCCGCCCCCATCCGGCGGGCCAAAAGTCTGAAGACGGGAGTCGAGATTCCGGCTAACGGAGCGCAAACGACCTTCCCGGCAATGTTTAAGTTTCCAATTCTCATGCCGACAATATAACAGAAGTATAAGCCTTAGGCAACATGAGCGTAGGCCGCAAAAAAAATCTGATAGATATAACTTTTCCGCCAAAAGGGCGGTCGGGAGGTTTTGGCAATGCCGGAGATTATTGTAAAATTCAACGAAAAGGTGATTGAACGGGTTGTCACCGAAAAGAAAAGAATCAGCGTTGGTCGTACCAAAGATAATGATATTGTCCTGGAAAATCGTGGCGTATCTCGCAAACATGCCCAAATTGAATTCAGCGGCGATCAAGCTCTGATTATCGACAACGAATCCCTCAATGGAATCTTTGTCAACAGCCGGAAAGTGACCGAGGAATCTCTTCGCAATAACGACGTCATTACCATTGGCAAGTACTCGCTTGAATACCATCAAGAATCGACTACCCCTGATCGTGGTGGGGAGCTTGATGGAACCATGATTCTCAATACCAAACAGCAGAAAAAGATGGTCGAAAATGATCGCAAAGAACGAGCGATCGTCAATCGTGCCGGTGGATCAGTTCTTCTGGGTTTGGAAAACTGTGCTATGTCGGAATACCGCATTGAGCGGGAAGTCACGACCCTAGGTAAGGCAAAGTTCGTTCATATCCGGGCCAAAGGATTTATGCTTTCTGGTATCCAGGCCAAAATCATCAAAGAAGGGGATGATCATATTCTGGTCAACCTGGGCCGTAAGGGAAAAACAAAAGTTAATGGTGAAGCCAGCACACGCACGGTCTTAAAGAATAGCGATATCAT
>JAUUYJ010000265.1 GCA_030588275.1 Candidatus Zixiibacteriota bacterium
AATCTGACCCGTTATTTTGCTTATGAACTGGCCCCGAAACGGATCACGGTCAACTGCGTTTCAGGCGGTTTCATCGATACTGATGCCCTCAAGTCATTCCCCAATTATCAGGATATGATTAAAGAGGTTGTTCGTCGCACGCCGTATGATCGTATGGGAACGGCTCAGGAAGTGGCCGACGCCGTTGTTTTCTTAGCTAGTCAAAAAGCGAGTTGGATCACCGGCCAGACGCTTGTCGTTGACGGCGGCTATACGCTGGCGTAGAGAAAATTTTGCAAATTCTAATGGGGGAGAGGCTTTCTCCCCCTTCAGTAAAGTCATAACTCTTCTCCATTCTCCCAAATCTCAATTATTCTCGTCATTGCGATAGTAGCGTGGCGATTCCCGCAGTTTTTAGGATCAATTGAATACCCAGTACATTATTTTTAATCTGAGACTGTAGGGGCCGGGTTTCCCGGCCCGCAGGTAAAACTCCAATTCAAGACTAAATACCAGTCGCGGGCATAATCTAATCAGTTTTTGGAAGTTTGCTATGTTGGGGAGATTCTTAAAAACTTGAAGCAATATCCCCCGGGTCGGCAAAGCCGACCCCTACAAAATGTACAGCTTAACTCCTCCCCCAGCAAGCTGGGGGCCACCCGGTCGGTGCGTAGTCTATCCCCACCCCAAGGGGTGGGCGACCCCTACAAATAAAAAAACAGGTCAGGAACATCGGCTCCTGACCTGCATAATTAACACTTCATATTTATATCTGATTTTGTGGTTGGTGTATGTCTTCGAGCACCAACAAATCTAAATCTAAATTTACTGCGACTTGACCGCTTGAATCATCGCATTAAATCCTTCGGCCATTTTGGTCGCCGTCTTATCCGGGCCAGTCAATTTGAAAAAGACAGAACCTTCAGGACCCTCAACAACAGCACCGAACAGTTTGGAATTTTCAGATTTCTCGGCAGTTGTTGCATTAGACATCGCACCGCTATAAGAACCGATCACTTCAACTGTGGTAACTTTCATTCCGTCAACAGTCAGTTCCTTTTGAATAGGTTCTGGACTATCAGCCGTCTTAACCTGGGCAACCCATCGGTCGATATTCGCCTGAACCGCTCCACCCTGATCGGCTCCAAAATAGAATACCGTCATCGAAGCATCTTCAGTTTCCCCTTCAACCGCTGTGAAACTATAGTCCGCTTTACGCATTCCGCTGGGACCATTGTCAATCCAGTCGGAGGGAGGAGTGAAGGTTACACCAGCAACGGTTACAGCGGCACCATTAAGTGCAATCTCACTTGATTGTGACTGAGCGTCTGAACCGCTCTCTTCATTTCCCCCACAGGATGCAAGCATTGCAACCGCAAGGAGTCCGATAATTAGAATTTTCTTCATAGCGCTTACTTTTTCTCCATTTCCCAAAAACAGTATAAAATCATTAACTTTTGCTTACTCGTTTTCCCGTACTAAACAAAACAGTAAACAGGTTTATCCTGAAGGGATAATCTTACTCCGTCGCTCCAACAGCTTTATACAAACGACTCCACCAACGATTATCAGTCCTCCCAAAATTTCCTTAAACGTAGGAAACGTCCCGAGAATTGTCAAGGCCGCAATCGTGGCGAAAAACGGTTGACTCTGGACAATAATGGCGGCGCGGGAGATATTGATATCTTTCATCGCCTTCAAATAGCCCAATCGACCGAGGTACGGCATAAAAATAGCGGCAACAATCAAGATCAGCCAATTCTCAAAACTCTTTGGTATCATCAGGTTGTTATTCCAGCTTGCAACGGTAAAAAAGAGACCAACCATAAACAGGCCACGATAGAAGATGAAACTGCGATGATTGATCCAGTTGATTCTTGATTTAATCAGGACCTCCGCAGTTCCGATCAAAACAGCCTCAATAGAAATAAAAACGATTGCCTTCGATAGCTCCATCGAGGCACCATAACGCATCACAAAAATCCCCAGCGCCACAATTACCAGGCCGACCAACTCCGGCCACCGGAGCCGCTCCTTCAGAAAAAAAGCAGCAAGAATTATGATCATACCCATCTCCATGCGAGATAGAAATGAAACGGTCCCCGGTTGGGCTATTTTCAACGCTGAAAAAAAGCAGAAAGTGGCTCCGGCAAACAGGAGGGCAACGATAAACAGAAAAAGTAATTGCTGGCGATTTATTCTGAGTGTCTCTTTGACTTTGCGGTTGATTGCGGCATCAATTAAGATTATGACCGAGCCGATTCCAAACAGCCAGAGAGTAAAGCTGATCGGGTTGATTTCCCGCAGGACAAACTTGGCCGCTATCATACCGCACGCGGTTGTGACCGCCGACACAATAGCCCAGATATCTCCGCGTAACTGGTTGGTCCGAACTTCTACCATCTTCAGGAGGTTACTTTGGAACTGTCCCGGTAGAGGCGGCGCGGAGATTTAATATAAATTATCAGACCGGCGGCGAAAAGTAACAGGGCGACGATCTGATTATAGGTTGGGTCGATCCCGGCCATTGGAATGACCATTTCCGATTCATAATAGCGAACGAACTCAATAATAAATCGGAAAAATGCTTCGCTCATAAAAAGCAGAGCTAGAATCTGGCCGTCGAATTTCTTGCGCCGAAGCAGATAATTCAGAGTAAAGAACAAAATCAACCCATAACCGGAAGTATAAAGTTGAGTCGGGTGGACCGCCTGCGATCCGAAAATATAACCGGCCGGGCTCTCAGGTGGAAAGGTTACTCCCCAGGGCAGGTCGGTCGGATTACCAAAGCAACATCCATTAAGAAAGCAACCGACACGAGAAATCCCCAACCCCAACCCTAATGTCGGGGCAAAGAGGTCAAACACCGGTCCCATCGGAAGCTTCTTGATCTTTATATAAGTTACTCCGGCACCGATTGCCAGGAGAACACCACCATATAGGTTCAGCCCCGAAATGCCAAACTGGTCGCCAGCGAATGGATTGATGGCCGACAATGGATCGGCTGAGAAATCGGACAGATGCAGAAGTACATACCCCAATCGGGCACCAATGACACCACCAAAAATCATAATGTACGAGAGATTTAAAAGCAGTTCAAACGATAGCTTTTCCTCTTTGGCGCGCAATCTGATATACCACAATCCAGCGAAAAAGCCGAGAGCCAGCATCAACCCATAGCTGTGGATGCCGAATTTTCCAAATTTAACAATGTCAGGATACATAGTTTTTTTCAAACTCCATTCTAAAGACAACCAAAGATACTTACCCAACCTCTGCAGGATGTATTATACGATAATGTCAGGACAGATAGTTTTTTTCAAGCTCCAATCTTCTTCTATTACTAATTGTGAAAGAATTTGTTCCTCAATCTATACATGATGATTTTCAATAGTGCCCCGGTACATATTTTCTTTCAGGCGCATCAACGCTTAATGCTTCACTGTCGTCGGCAGAAATTTCAGAACGATTATAATGAATTGTTGCCAGATAAGCAGAGCTGCCGATTAAAATACCGACAATGACATCAATCAGGTAATGAAACCGACCATAGACCGTGCCACAAGCCAAAGCGGCGACGATTGGAATCAGCCACCAGGCTTTTTTACCATAATAGCGCAAGGCAAAAAAGAGGACGATCAGCGCTTCGGCCATATGCGAAGAAGGCATCGCACCACCCTTGAAGGCGGCGTTATCAATAACCAGATTAACCAGCGGTCGGAAAGTTGGACCGGTTAATTCGGTCAGGTATTGACCTTCAAAATAAAACCGTGGGCCGGTAATCGGGTAAAGAATAAAAATCAGGTAAGAGATAAAAAATGTCGCACAGGTGGCGGTCATAAA
>JAUUYJ010000103.1 GCA_030588275.1 Candidatus Zixiibacteriota bacterium
ATAATCTAATTCATATAACCGAGGCATAATTCCCTCATATCATATAAGTATGGGATAATCTTTAGGAATGACGGAATAATTCGGTAATTCAGAGAGTGACGCGAGGGATAAATAAAGCAAACGGCGAGGATTCGATTTATAGAATCGCCAAAAAGGTTCATAGTTTCCTTCCCTTCAAAAGCCGGAAAGAAGCAGAAAATAAATCAACCCCTTCCGGACCGGTAAGTACCTAACGAACCCTTTTTTCTCGTTATGACATTTATAAAGTTGTACCTGTGCTCAGATTATGTTCGTAGCTCCTGACACAATTGATCTGTTCCTGAGATTAAGGCAAAGGCTGGCCCCCCACCATTACCTCCGGTTGTGGCCGGCTCAACATTAATAACCGGTCGTGTCGTGACCAAAAAGATTGCCAACGACATAACAAAAAGTAAAATTGCCAAAGTACCGAACAGAATAAGACTTTTTAGAAGTGGTCCCTCAACCAGTCTCACCTGTGCGTAGCTTGTTGATTCGGCCGGGCTCTCATAACAATGAACTTGCATAATTTCTCTCCGGTTTGAGGTTTGACATTTCCCACCGTTTCCGGCGGCCTCGTATATCAATCCTTTTTTCCGAACTGCCGTCTTTAGCAACTTGATAATCACGCGTGGCTCCTAAACTCACTCGTGATCAGCCACCTGTAGCTTCTTGACTGCCATCTGTGGCTGTGCTAGGCGTGAGGGTTTGCTACGTGAGGGAATGAGGCAAAACAAACGGCCGGAGGTTGAGGGAAAGCTCCGGAAATGCACCGGTTTAAGGCCGGTTGGGGAGAGGGGTTTTAACCCCTCTCATGCAAGCGGTTTTTACAAGACAAAATCCATTTTGTAGGAAATCCACAATCCGATTGGGTTTCCATTCTGAATCGCCGGGCTGTACTTATATTTTAAAGCCGCCTTAACAGCCGCTTCTTCAAAGCCCATGTTCGGACGGTTACACTTTACCGATTGCGCCTTCTTGACATTACCATTCTTGTCGATGTAGGCCTGAATTATGACATAACCGGTAAAACTTCCTTCCAGAGCCAAACGGGGATAAACCGGTAGCTCAGTATAAACCTCTTTTGGTTCTACCTCGACAGCGATAAACTCATCCGGCGACGGCATGTAATCATCTTCAGGGATATCAATTATCAAGTCGCCCGATTCATCTCCATCACCAAAAACTGGCGTGTTGATCTCTTGTAACTCTTCGCGCGAGGCAATAACCATATCCTCTTCTTCAGATATCTCGTCATCCGGTACCGGGGTTGGAATACCAACCTTAGGTGCGGCAACTTTTGGCTTGGCAATATCGATGTTCGGTTTCTTGGCCGCCAACGATGGCGGGGCACCCAAATCGGCTACCTTGGTGATGCGATAGACGTTGGTAGGCTCAGGAATACCAGAGTCGGTGATGACTCGATAGAGCCAAACGGTAAAGACAATAAGGCCAACCGTTAAGGCAACCGCCGCGGTACCCATAAGCATATTGCGTTGATACATCGATTTTTGTTCGAATGCGCCGTATGGGGAGCTAATTACTTGAGCCATTTTACTCACCTCCCAATTGCGATAAAGCTTTTTCAATCATACGACCATCTCGATCTTCCCAGGGAGCCATAGCATAACGATAGGAAAATTTCTTTTCAGAAAATTCAATATACCGGTCATGATTAACATCCATAAACTCCCGGTAACTCACATCCAAAGCATTAGCAATAAGAGAGTTGAATTTTCTCTCCAGAAGATCAATCTCATCCAAAAGATCGACCATCACATTGTAGCGAGCATCGGGACTAATAATGATCAAAGTGTTAAAGTCCCGCTTGGGATCCCACTTGCCGTCCCCCTTATCCTCTTTGTTCATCGCTTCCAATAACGAATCGATTTTATCTGCGGCAACCGGAGTCGGCAGATCTTTTCCAATACTCCAATAAAAATTATCGTCGGAGTCAACCCGAATCGTCAACAGCTTGGATTCTTTTATCTTCAACGGTGGAATACTATCCAGATCAGATGCAGGAGGCAGGTTGACCTCCATCGCCTGGGGCATTGAAAACACCGTTGTTACCATATAAAAGATAAGCAGGAGAAAAGCGATATCGACCATCGGGGTCATATCGAGATGAACCGCGATACGCCGTTTCGGTCGCCTTAAGCCTCCGCCTTTACCTTTTTGCGGCCTATCCGCTGTAGGAGCTCCACCACCCATAAAAAATCACCGCCTTATATTTTATAATTCATCGGTTTCAATACTGGTAATGATCTGAAAACGGTTCAGTTTCTGCTCCTGAAGCGTTTTCATAATCTTTTCCATCGTACCAAAACTTGATTCTTTGTCAGCTTTGATAACCAAAAAAGCGTTGATACTCCGAGTCGAGATACGGGCGGCATTGATATAATGCCCTACTTGACCGGATGTTGTCTCCTCGTAAACCCTTTTCGGCATCGAAATTTCTTTGCCGTCGATTAACACCCGTTCCTTAATGATATAGTCCACAAAAATGGAATCTTCAGCGGTGACGGTCACATTAATCACATCTTTATCCGGCAAAGAAACCATCGAGTGGGACGACGGCAATATCACCGATTTCTTTTCCGGCGGCTTGAACTGCGTCGTCGCCATATAAAAAATCAAGAGAAGAAAGGCGATATCCACCATCGGTGTCATATCGAGATTAATCGAAATCCTTCTTTTCTTCTTAATCTTCATTTATTTGGCCGTTTCCTTTGATTTCAACAATTGTAATACTTCATAGGTCGCTTCATCGGTCGTGTAGTTGAATGAATCAACTTTGTTGACGAAGAAGTTGTAAAAGAAAATCCCCAAAATACCGGAGATTAGCCCACCGGCAGTATTAACCAACGCTTCGGAGATACCCTGCGCCAAAGCCTGAGCATCAATAACTCCACCGGATGTTTGACCGGTAGCGGCGAAGGCGCGAATCATACCAATCGTCGTTCCCAAAAGACCAACCATAGTTGCAATCGACGCGATCGTCGAAAGGGCAATAAGGTTGCGCTCAAGTAATGGTCCTTCAAGCGCGTTGGCCTCTTCGATGGCCGACTGAACCGCCGCCATCCTTTTATCCAGGTCCATGCCGCTATCATCTCTGAGGCCCATATACCGTTCGATACCGGCCCGCAGAACATTGGCGGTCGTGCCCCTCTGCTTATCGCAGGCGGCCAAAGCATCATCAAACTTGTCACTTTGCAAGCTGGTGATCAAAGTTTTGAAGAAAATCTGAACCGAACTTTTTCCCTTGGCGACGCGCAGAGAAAGGAACCGTTCGACAACAAAAGCAATAAGCATAAGAAGGATGGCGATCAGAACGACAACCAACGGTCCGCCTTCGTAAATATTGTGATAGATTGTGTGCTTATCAGAGCTGGCCAGTAAGATTCCCCAAATAACGTAACCGATTATAAAGGAAATCACCGTGTTTAATGTCACAAAAAGGGTCTGTTTCACTTTAAAAAATCCTCCACTCTATGTTTCGACAGTTAGTCAATTCTAAATTTCCTTGGCCTTTAAAGCGCTAACCAAAAACGCCGACAGAGCCAGATATATTCCAAAAGAAGAAATCCCAATAAAGGTTGAGATGCTATACGATTCACCGATCTGATGTATCACTCCGGTCGGGTCAAACTTGAAGCCATAACTGGCCCCAACAAACGACAGGGCCATCAAACCAAGCCAGATATACACCGGAATCCAGTTGAATCTCAGCATTTTCTTGAGATATAAAGCATGCTTGTCCGCCGATCTCTTTCCCGCCGCAAAGATCACAAACAGATTCAGACCGGCCAACACCAGACAGCTAACCATAAAGAGCAAAAAGGCTATAAAGCTAACGATCAAAACTATCCCACCAGTTTTACGAAGCGATTTGACCGGGATATTTTTATCGGTAACAACATCGGTGACGACCGCCGTCAGACTATCAGACTCAACCTGATCTTCAGCCTCACCTGTGCTTCCTTCAGTTTCCTCCTCAAGGGTAAAGACCATTGAGGATGGAGGTACAATAAAGTCACGTCCGTAAGCCATCGCCGGTGCATACCCATAGACAAGCGTGTCTGGTCCCTGAAGGATATCAAAGCGATAGGTTGCAATCAGATAATCGCTGACATCCTTATTCAAAGGAATCTGCCATGAAACTCCGCCCGGCATTTCGCTGAAAAACAGGACATATACCATAAAGGAGGAATCGTCCGGTATCACGGCTGAATGATCGATTGGGAACGCTTTATGAAAGTCTTCCTTATAAGCCTGAGCCAGAGCCTTCAGTGTCGGAAGGTCATATTCCGGAGCATAGGTGAAAATAGCGGCACCATTGTTAACCCGATTAAGCTCGTAGTAAGGAATTTCCCAAGAACCGAAAACGGTTGATGAAAACTGACCGATCGATGCAATGGCACCCACGCCGGAGATTGAATATGGATTGTTTACTATCCCCCGCACCGTTATCATCTTTATCTGGTCAGCGACCGAGGCCGCTTCAGCCACCACGGTAGAATCATTTCCGTCTTCAACAGCCAGTTCGACCGGCTCTTCAGAGATGATCGTATCGGAAACTAAAACCGGCTGGATAAAAAACTCATTGGCCGCTTTTAAGGCCGAGCTGTTCCCATAAACAAAATCATCAATCCCGGCATCCCGGTTAAAATGGAAATATCCGACCAACAGACTTTTCTTTTCCTCGCTTAACGGAACCGTCCAACTGCTTAAATCTTCCGGACTGGCGTCAAAAAAGAGAACTTCTGATCGGCTCGAACCTTCTTTGGTAGAACTCTCGGTAATTTCTTCACCGGAGGCCGCCTGAGCCGTTCCTGCCGACCTTGATTTTTTCCCAATTACTTCAATAACCATCGGCGGGTTTATTAATTTGTCACGGTAATGCCCAGCCAAAACTTGAAGCGAGGCCTCATCTGATTGACCGGTGAAATTAATTACCAATTGGTCAGAGAGGGCCAACTCATCAAATGCAATTGGGATATACCCTGAAAACCAGGGTATAAAAAGGGAAAAGACCATCAACAGGGCCATAAACCCAAGAAGGTATTTTTCCTTTGCCGAGACACGCACTTCCATAAGCGTGCATCGATCCCGCACAGAGGCACCACCACTTTTAAACCGCTGACTAATCCGGTCGATTATCGACAGGCGCTCTTTATCAGATTTGAAAATTGATCCGGCCTTGCCCGGAAAAACCTCAAACCCGATATACTTGTAGCGGTCTTCGGCCTTGAACTCTTTTTCTCTTTTTTTATCAGCTTCCGCCATAAATACTCCCGTATCGCAAATCTCAGTCTGCCAGAAACATTAAAATTCAAACTCGGTATCGTCCCGCCCTTTTTGGGCGTCGGCGTTACCAGGATCACATTTCAAAACCTTGTTATACCAATCGAAAGCATTTTTGAACGCCTTCTTGGATGCTTCCTTTTTATCCGCCTCAACCAGTTCGGCGGCCTGAAGGTGATAAGCCTGGGCAATATATAGCAAAACATTTGAATTACCACAATTGCTCTGCCCCTTGGCCTTAAAACAACTCAGAGTTTTCTTGAAATAGCTAATCGCCTTGGGATAGTTAATAGTACAAGAACCGGCAAAGTAGGCGAACCCCAATGATTGCATCGCCTCGCAATTACCCGAGTCAACGGCAAGTAATTTTTCGGTCCAAGCGATACCGTTGGCACAATCAGCCAATTGGTTCATATAAGTGGTCGAAATCAACTGATACGCCTTCTCCTTGGTCGGCTCAAGCTCAACAACTTTTTCAAGATAGGCAATCGCCTCTTCAAATGCCTCAAGGTTGATATTACAGTAGGCGGCATTCATCAGAATATTCCAGGAATCCGGTCCGATTTCGATACTGCGCTCATAATATTTTAGCGCATCGGCAAACTCTTTCAGTTGGTGATAGGCCAAAGCAGATTGAATGGCGTAGCGAGAATTTGTCGGAACCAGATCAGAAGCAATAACAAAATTTATGGCCGCATTATAATTATCTTCAAGAGCTTTATAGGCATCCCCCATGCGACGATAGAGGTCAGCATCCTTTGCCATCGGGACCCATTCCGGATTTTTTTCAATCATCTGATCCAGGTGTTTTTTGAGATAATCGATGCCCACCTGGTACTGCTTCTCCCCAATCTTCCCCTTACCAAGATAAAGGAAAATGCTGGTCGGAACGTCTCCCAGCGACAGAACATACTCAAACGCCGAATCAGCCTGCGGATAGCCACCCATGAAAAACAGAGATCGCCCCATGTTAAAAAAGACTTCCCCATCAGCCGAGTCGCCCGACAGCTCGATAAACTTCCGGTACGAACCGATCGATTCCTTAAACCGTTGCTCTCTGGTCTCCCGATTGCGAGACGAAATTCCAGCCAATGAATAAAGCTTGCCCGCCTCTTTCCAGGCGTAGGCATAAGTGCTGTCCCGCACCAGGACAACGCTCAACTGCTCTAAAGCATTGTTATACTGCTTTTGGGCAACATAGGCCCGCGCCAAACGAAAGTAGACGTCGAGAAAAGTGGTATCCATCTCGATGACCAAATTATATTCATTGATTGCCAACGCGTAAATCTTAGAATAATAATTAGCATCCCCAAGATTAGCATGATACTCAGCCTGATCCGGACCAACCTGACTGGCTTTACGAAATTCTAGATCAGCTTTGGAGTACTCTTCGGTGGCAAGATAGTACAGGCCGAGACCATTATGAAAATCGGCCTTCTCATCCTTAGATTTTTTGGTCCCTTTCTCAAGAGCCTTAAACGCCTCTTCAAGGTTTCCAGTCTTGAGATAAACTAAACCTTTGTAATAAAGTGCTTCATATAATTTAGATTTTTTCTTAAGGGCTATTTCAAGTTGCTCCAGCGCATCGTCGAAACGGCCTTGATTGTAAAAAATCTTCCCCTTGAGCAAATATAAGGGGGCATAGCTGGCATCAAGATCAATCTCTTTATCCAGAAGAGTCAAAACCAGCGAACTATCTTTTTGCTCCAAAGCAGAAACAATCTCTGGCTTAAAATCGTAAGCCTGAGCCGAAGCGGAAATAAACAGCCCGCATACCAGCACAGTCAGGAGCAATTTTGTTGTCAATCGAGAAAGCATCATTATATAATCAAAACCTTTCAAAACCAGTTAAAACCAAGATATCCAACATATAAAAAACCAATATTATGTCAAGGGCTTTTTGGTCTTCGTTTTTTCTCTGTCTCAATATCACTCGCCTCTTCAAGTAACGAGTGCGACCGGTTCGCATCTTTCATGATCGCCCTATACGTTTGACCGGCTCGTAAGGCAGAATACAGCGTCACAAAAACGCCAATCGCAACTCGAATACCGATACTTAGATTCCCGGAAAAATAGAACAAAATTATCATTCCACCGATAAAAACGATCAAAGCGGAAGCGATATTGACAATATGTTGAAATTTTATCCTCATCTGTATCTCTTACAATCGAAACGGTCATTCCTTCCCACGAAATTGACATAATTTTAACTTATCTGAATTAATATCAAAAAGTGTGCCACGCAATAAAAAAACTGGCTCCCCCACTCTCCTGTGCCGCAATCGGTTGAGAGAGCAACTTCGCATTCGACTGGGGGCCGGCAGAATCAGCGACAGAAACCCGCACTTATTCCTGCCTATTTCGTATTACGTTATTATACAACAAGATACGGGCTCGCAGAAACTGCGCTACGGAGATAACCATTCGGCATTATATACGATTTTCGGAGATTTGTCAAAATGAAGTGAAATTTGCCCTAAAAATCGGACCGGTAAGCCATTCGAGTCAAGGGCCGGGTACCACCGGATCAGCTTTATTGTTTTCTGGACAATCTCCCTCGCCTCCGATGAGGCACGAGGAATCGAGATTGAGGTTATCCAGCCGGTGCTGTCGATACCGATATTAACAAAGAAATCACCGGAAAGCCTCCCCCCCAACGGAGCGGAGTTGATATAATTATAAGGGTGCTTTCGAGGCAATGGAGGGAGCGATAAATCGGACCGGTTATAATCAAGCTTCATAAAATGACTCGCCGTAATCGGCTTCGGGGGAGTTTTGATGGTATCGGCTGAGTCGGCGCTGTCGGCAGATAGAGTTGGCCGGTCGGTTGGCGAAAAAGGGTATTTCAGGTTATCAAACATCCGAAAAATTAACGGTAGATCGGTTGCAACTGCCACACCCCTTATGATTAACGGTTGGTACTCAGCATCCATCAGCGCGAGGTGCAGATAATGATCACCAATCGCCCCATCCGGATATATCAGGTCGGTCATCTTTCCCTGATTATCCATCCGGACAACCACCTTTATAATTGGGTAGC
>JAUUYJ010000157.1 GCA_030588275.1 Candidatus Zixiibacteriota bacterium
AATGACCGCTGTACTGACCAGCCTGATCTTCGGCAATAAGGAGGTATTGAAATGTCGCATTACAGTCGATCGCCTGATCCACGTAGGTTGAGTCGGTCAATCCACTATTTAATAACGAACCGGTCGGGTCATCTATTCGATAGAATGATCCACCGGCTGATGTCAGGCGACGATATAGATGGTAGGTATGGTTCGGTTGATACTGCCAGCTGAGAAAAACTTTTTGCGAATCGGCAACACAAACGGCGGTTATCCATTCCGGTGGGTCAGGATGGTTAGCCGTCTCAAGCATAATATTTTCCTGCTGGAAAGAATTGTTCGGAATTAGCTTGGCAAGTATCTGAGTTTGCCCGTTGGTAGCATTTGTGAAATAATATCGATATGGCAGGTCATCCGATTCCCCCAGAAAATTCTGGAAATCATCATACCAATTACCGCTATCATAACCAGCCCCGACCGATGATTCAATCCTGATCTCATCATCTGAATTATTTATAAATCCAAAAAAACTGACCTGACCGTTTGAGGGAAAGGATAGATCGCTATTGACCACCTGCCCAAAGATGGAACCTTGCGCCTGAACTGTCCCAGCCAGGCAGATACTCCCGCAGATGAGGGCAAATAAAAACAGCTGTAATTGGTTCTGTTTGACAAACTGCATAATAGGTGTATCGGCCAAAAGGCCGGGTCGGTTAAGGGACGGTTAAAAGAACTGCCTTGTTGACAATTCAATATAATCGTCCAGGTCTTTCTTTCCAAGTCGGAAATTCCGTGAAAGGGGTTATGCTCTGATGAGAAGCATTTTTTTCAGAAATGATTAGTTCGGGACTTCTAAAAGAAATAAAATTATTCGCTTGATTAGCGGGAAAATTTTACCGATATTAATTATGTGCATATGCACTATACGGAAAGGATGTTGATTTGCCTCGACCAGAGAAGAAGCGATTTTGCCGGCCGTACCATGCCGACCGAGTTTACAAACCGCGGGGAATTCCGATGAAGCAAATTTCAACCGTTGAAATCAGGCTGGATCAGTTTGAGGCGATGCGTTTGTGCGATATCGACGGACACGATCAAGCAACGGCGGGTGAAAAGATGCAGATTTCCAGAGGCACGGTTCAGCGCCTGCTTTATCGGGGGCGAAAACAACTCCTTGAAGCGATCTTGAATAATTCGGCAATAATAATAAACCTAATGAAAAGCGAGGATAAATAAATGAGAGTTTGTGTACCCACCAAAAATGATGCCGGGATGGATGCGTTCATTCATGAGCATTTTGGGTCGGCGCCCTTTTTTACACTGATCGATACCGATACCGAGGAGGTCAAGGTAATTGGCAATAGCAATTCCCATCACAGCCATGGCACTTGCCACCCGATGAGCCAGCTATCAAAATTCAAAATCGATGCCGTCGTTTGTCGAGGTATGGGGCGTCGAGCGGTCGATAGGCTCAACGCCGATGGTGTCAAGACTCTGATCTCAGACGCCACAAACGTTCGGGGCGCCGTTGGCCAGATAGCAGACGGAGTGGCCGAGGAGATTAACCCGTCCAAGGCGTGTCACGGACATGGGCATGGAGAGCATTCGGAAAATTCTGGCGGAGGTTGTGATCATGGCTAAGCAGAGACAGAATAATTAGATATCACGGAGAGTATTGGTACTGTACAGATATATTATATATTATTAAACGAACCGGTTGACACCCTCGTCCCTGTGGTGTATATTGTTATTGCAAGAACTGCAACCGAGGGAAATCAACATGAGAAAACTACTTATCGCAATTGCTGTGGCAGGGCTGGTTGGCTTATGTCTGTGGATGGTTATGGCCGGGTGTGGCAAAAAACCGACCGAACCGACTGAGCCGAAGGAGTACAGAGCCTATTTTATCGACGAAACTTCGCACAACCAGTATTATTATTACAGTACTGCCACCGGTTTGGTCGATTCGTTCTATTTGCCTTATAATTCCTATGAGACCGGGATTGCCATCTCGCCTGATGGTAAGACAATGTACCTAAATCCCGACGGCTCTATCGTGGAAGTATCTCTTGACTCCCATAAGGTGATCGCCGAACATCCGGTTAGTTTTAGTCACGTCCCCAGTCTCGATTGGAAAGTGATGGAGATGTCGCCAGATGGACAGTACCTGGCCATTCTTACCAACAAGCTCATTCTGCTCAATCTGTCAGATTATTCTATCTTTTACGAGGAGACAAAGAGGTGCAAGCGGGGCAGATTCTCGACAGAAGGAAGCCTGTTTACCTGCATTATAAAGGAGGGGGACGATACAGTCGACGTTTTGGTTGTGGATATGATAGATGGGTCTGCGGAGATAATACGGGATTTTGATAACGGTTCTCCATTTGATGCTATTTATTGTGAGTCAAGAGAGATGTGGTTTCTGTATTATTCATTGGGCAACAGCATGTATGGCTTTCAGGCAATTGACGAAAAGACCGATTCGGTAGTTTACAGTATCGCTTTTTGCCCCGGCAGTGGGGATATGGAGATTACCCCCGATAATAATTACGTCTTCTTCTCACAGCCGGGGGGATGGCAATTTGGCTGTCCACCTCCACAATATTTTAATGTCTATGACATATCGGAAAATCAACTTGAGCAGATAAAGTTCAAGATAGATACAGTAAATACATTATATCGGAATACCAACGAAATAGTCATAACCCCGGATGGGCGACATTTGATTGGGACTTCTTTATTCCTTGGGCAAGTAATGGATTATGATATTCAAAGTGGCCAATTTCTTCATCGGTTTGAATTTGACCGAGGGAGTAATATTAGAACATTAAGCATTCAGAAAAATCCATAAACAATTATGGGGGATACTATGCGGTATGCTATTCTGTTATCGTTTGTGCTAATGGCCCGGCAGAGACCAAATAATTAGACGTCACGGAGGGCATTGGTACTGTATAGATATATCATATTTTATTAAACAAGGCGTGTGATATCATCGTCATAATTGTGTCAGCGGTGTATAAAGATATCGCAACCGAGGGAAATTGACACGAGAAAACTAAATGTCGCGAAGATTGTGGCGGTCAGGGACCGTTTAACCATACGTGGCGATTCTAATAGGATGAAGTAAAATCCGACCGAATCGAATGGACTGATAGAACCAAAGGAAACATAGTGGAAGTTGTTAGCGTTTTGTTCACACGCCGGGTTAAACCTGTCGCGTGACTCCGGAAAAGGATTGTTCCGGGATATTCGCTTCTCACATTTTTGGTTTAGGAGGTTGTCATGGCACGGCAATTGAGATGTTTCGTATTAATAATAATCGCTATCCTCGTTCTAATTGCACCATTAAGTCAGGCTCGCGTTGTCTGGGACAAGGAGGGACAGCAAGAGTATAAACAAAAATCCAACCTGATACTAAATCTCCCTCCTTCAGAAAAAAGGCACATCACTGTGCATGACGCTGGTAATCTGTACGGCATGTTCTCGGATGCGATAATTTCTAACTCAGGGAATAATACGGTTGATCCCGAAACTGGCAACTTTGCGGAAGGATTCATTTATCCCCAGGGGAGCGGAAAACACCATTTATTTTTGGGTGCGATCTGGATTGGCGGAATAGTCGGGGGGGACACTCTGGTTTCGGTTGCTCATGATATTTGGATCGGTGAATACGAAATATTGCAGGAAGATTATCCGGACGGAAGTAGTTATCGTACCGGTAACTTTGCCGATGACGAGTTTATTACCAACAGCGTTGACACCATTATTGATGGAGGAATCGGCAACATAACCCCGATGGGGCTTAAGCTAACGCGTACGACATATAGCTGGGTCGATTCTCTGTATGATGATTTTATCCTGATTGAATATCAAATTGAAAACATCAGCGATCAACCAATTCAGGACGGATGGGTTGGTTTTATATTAGATGGTGATGTTTATCAAGAAGCTAATGCCCCATACGGATTTTCCGACGATTTGACTGGTGCACTTGATACTTTGTTGTATGATAACGATCCGTTATCGCATAAGGTAATCCCGTACATAATAGATAATGATGGCGATCCGATGTTTGATGAGTTCTGGGATGAGTCCTCCATCTCCAGCGGCATATCTATGTCTGTCTTGGGGGCCAGTTTTGAAATTACCGAGCAAAATTTCAATTGGTGGATCCCCAACGGCAATCATTCTTTAGATTATGGGCCTCGCCAGTTAGGGAGCGGGGAAGATCCTTTCCGCCCATTTACCAATGGCAACCTTGGTACACCTATGACTGACCCGGATAAATATTACATATTGAGTCACCCGGAAGTCGATTTTGATCAGATTGAGTCGGCGGTACACGATTCGAGCGATGGCTGGATACCCGGTATGCCTCTTACGATGGAAGATTTTGCTAACGGGTATGATACCCGATTTTTACTATCCTTTGGAGCCTTTGATCTGGCACCGGGAGAATCGGAGAGTTTTACCGTCGCGATTGTTGTCGCCGGCGATATTCACACAGGCCCGACCAATTTTGTGGATCTTTTCGATGCGAACAATCCTGAACCGTTTTCCAGTACGCTCGATTTTTCCAATCTGCTGGAGTACCATCGTCGAGCAGACGCGGTTTATCAATCCGGACTGACACTGCCAATTCCCGGTCCGCCGGTTGGTTTGGTAATCGATTGGTTTTCAGATGAAGAAGTCGCGTTGCGCTGGAGTTCCAGCAGTCGACCTGACCTTGAAGGGTACTTCGCTTATTACAAAGACACGCTCGTTGATAATATCTGGCATCGAGCAACCGCTTTGCCGGTGAGCGACAGTACTTACGTTTATTCGGTTCCGGACCCGCAACATGAGTATCAATTCGCGGTTACAACAGTTAGTACAGCCAGCGGAGAATCATTGTTGTCCGATTCGGTATCCGTTTATCCCGGCAGGCCTGACTCAATAGAGAATCTATTGGCTACGGTCGGAGAATATCGATTACCCGAATTGAGCTGGACGGCATCGAGTGACCCCGCTGTCGGCTTGTACCGGATTTACCGTTCTATCTGGGACGGTGAGTTTGCGCTTCACGATTCAACAGATATGAATTCTTTTTCAGATTTCGATTCAGAGTCCGGGATTAAGTACAATTACAAAGTCAGTGCGGTTAATGATTGGGGACTCGAATCGGAGTTGTCTGGTTCTGTTTATGCCGTTCCAATGGCGATGAATCAGGGTGTCCTGTTTGCGAATTATAATTATGATGGTAGCTCTAACCTCATCGCCTACAACCCGGAATATATGGAGCATTTATACCAGTCGCTCGCCTCTTCATCTTCGATAACTGTAGGTTATCGCGACTGGTCGACTGACTTCGGAATGTCTGAGGACAGGTTCAAAGAGATGGCGAATTATGAGCTTGTCGTTTTTGACCTTGAATCCAGGTATAGCCATTTTCTTGAAGGAAAGCTCGATTTTTATCGGCTCTATCTTGAATCCGGAGGCAAGGCGATTTTTATTAGTTTGTCAGCCGCTCCTAGGTCAGCACCACAGGAAATCGAAAAGTATAATTATAGTCCGGGTGATTTTTATTATGATATCCTCAAGCTCGACAGCGCCGTTTGTAATCCGATGGTTTTTAGCTCCACACCCCCTAATTTCCCCGGCGATTTGATGGGATGCCAGTCGGAAAGTGTCAACTATCCGCATCTTGTCGCGGATACTGTTAAACTGAGAAACTGCCCGGTACCAGGTGACGAATATATCCCGATGGCTGGGTATATGTTCCCCACCGAAGAGGCGGAAGTCCTTTATCGTTATCAATCTTCCGATATCGATACGATAAATAACAATCAGGTTAACGGTATTCGATATCTTGGAGATGATTTCCAATTCGTGTTCTTCAACTTTCAGCTTTCACTAATGACGGAAGATGCCAGTTTCAACGCTCTGCATCAGGCGATATATGATCTTGGCATCAACATGAACTGCGGAGATGTCAATGTCAGTTCATCGACAAACGTTGGGGATATTGTGTTTTTGATACAGCATGTTTTTTATAACACGCCCCCGGACCTTCCCGCTCCAGCCAATGCCGATGTTAACTGTGATGGTTTTATAAATGTTGGTGACGCGGTATCGGTAATCAATTTTGTCTTCAAGGGAGGATATTTAGATTGTTGTAACGATTAAACCGGTAATCAGTACTTATTTATTTGATGAGGCATGGAT
>JAUUYJ010000395.1 GCA_030588275.1 Candidatus Zixiibacteriota bacterium
ACGGTGCGACAGATTCGCAAACTGAAAGTTGACGTTGTGGCTGATATGGTCTGCGATGATTCGGTGACCTCGCTATATCTTTCCCAATTCTGTTCTCCCACAGCCAGCCGGATCGGTCTTGGAAAAAACCGCCACAAAAAATATTACGACTTCAATTACCTGTATCGAACCGGAGATTCGTCCCATGTGGTTGACAATACGTTAAAACTTTTGACAGCCTTTGGGATTGAAACCGATAATCTTGAACGGCACGTACCGCCTGATGTTGACAAATCTGGCTATGAAACAGCCGAGCGGTTCGTGGCATCACTCAACGGCTCAGAGCATTCCAAATTAATTGGTCTTAATATTTCAGCCGGGCGACCGAGTCGTGTTTGGCAGGCGGAAAAAAATCAAGAGCTAATCCAGCTTTTACTCAATAAGTATCAATCGTGCCAGATTGTTATCTCCTCCGATCCATCGGATCGAGACCGAGCGGTTCGCTTATCAGATAAATTCGACCAAAGGGTAACGGTTATTCCTGCCGGACTGAACCTTCTTGAGGTATCGGCGATTATCAGCAAGCTGATGCTTTTGATCACTCCCGATACGTCGTTGGTCCATATCGCACGAGCTTTTCGCGTTCCGGTCGTTGGGTTATATACACGGTTTGCCAAGAATTTTGAACTTTGGCGACCCTTTAATCAAAATGGGGGAGCGGTAATCTCCGGAAATGATTATAATATATTTGATATTGAGGTGGCCGAGCTGTTTGAGGAAGTTGTCAAATTAATGCCGGAGGAGTGCGGGTGAAGCTGTCGGCGATTATAATTACTAAAAATGAAGAAGCCAACCTGGAACGATGCCTTCGCTCCGTCGCCTGGGTTGACGAGATTGTCTTGGTCGATTCGCAATCGACCGACCGAACGGTCGAAATTGCCAATTCGTTTAAGGCCCGCGTTTTCAGCCCGGAAGAGTGGATGGGGTTTGGGCCGACCAAACAGTTCGCTCTCGATCAGGCCCAGTCTGATTGGGTTCTGTCGATTGATGCCGACGAAGAGATATCGTTTACCTTAAAGAATGAAATCCTGCAACTCCTCGAAACCGAACCACCCAAGTCAGGATATTTCATTGGGCGTAAGACGCAGTTTTTGGGGAAG
Source organism: Candidatus Zixiibacteriota bacterium (assembly GCA_030588275.1). Taxonomy (GTDB): domain Bacteria; phylum Zixibacteria; class MSB-5A5; order GN15; family JAAZOE01; genus JAUUYJ01. The sequence continues at coordinate 1,140 of JAUUYJ010000395.1, forward strand.
TGGATATTGCATAGTGGTTGGTCCCCCGACCTTGTTTTGCGATTGTTCAAAAAATCGGCCGGGCGGTTTACCGATGTCTTGGTCCATGAACATATTGTGGTTGAGGGTGAAACCGGGCAACTAAACAACCCGATGATGCATTATTCGTATCCGACCCTCGAAGATTACACTCGCAAACTGGATAACTATTCGACTTTGGGGGCGCAGGAACTGTTTGAGACAAGTAAGGCTCCCTCTCCATACATGATGGCGGCCCGTACCTTTATCTCTTTTTTGCGCAAATTTATTATACAGCGCGGTTGGCGGGATGGCTGGGAAGGGTTTTTGATTGCTTACCTGACCTCGACCGGGACGCTTCTGAAGTACGCCAAACTTCGTCAGCTACGTGC
>JAUUYJ010000249.1 GCA_030588275.1 Candidatus Zixiibacteriota bacterium
TATTTCAAACTGTTGTTGAATGATCCGATGGAGCGGTCGCACCGTTTCATCTTTTGTTGAGACAGGCCAAGATAAAAATGGGCTTCCCAGTTGTCTTTGTCTCTGGCGATGGCGCGGGAAAGATGCTTGCTCGCCTGTTTGTATTTTCCCTTAAAATAAAGCCGTTTACCTTGCTCAGTATGATTTTGGGCAACATGAGCATTGGTATTCTTCTTCATTGTCTGCCCATAATTCGGCGACGGGTTGGTTTTTATCACCGTTGTACCGGAGCAACCAGCAATAAACAGTACAGCTGTGAGTGCAAGTAAAATTGAGCGCATTCAATCCTCCCTGTTCGTTTTGCTTCTGAATTTATCTTGATTGTCTTATTATCGGCCAGAGAGCCGGTGTCATGAATACTGGGTTAACTATTTGATGAAATATTTGCTTCAATAAAGGGGGCGTATAAAAATCAACTTCAAATTTGCGCAATAATTGAACAGTAGTTTTTGAATCTGCAAAAATTCATCTCTGAGTAGTTATGATCTGTTTCAGTTTTTCTGAAACCGGATCTGGATCTGTTCCGCTGGTCTCAGCCGCTCTCATTCCAGCCATTAGAATGTTATCATGAGACAGCTCAAAGTCGCCAGTGATCAGGTTATAGCCACTCTCGGTAAACTTGGCGGCGACGGCTGAGTAAAGCTCGTAGATCAGGTTGAGCGAAAACAGTCCGTCAGTCGGGAGTTCGCTTTGCAAGGAGTCGATCATCCGTCTCGAGGCAACCTGATATTTGGTCACCAGGCTAAACAGGTACTGGACCAGTTTGGTAAATTTGAGTGGTTGTGTGCCGGATGCGACAATCTCAGCCATCATATCTTCGGTGACGTAAAATTTCTCACAACTGGTCATGTCAAAATATATCAATGGCTTGGCTCCGGAACTGAAATCTTTTTTGAAATCACGGAGGATATGGACCAGATAGGAAAAGAGGGCCAGCGGTCGAGCGGCCTCTTTGATATCAAACTTAGGGATGGCAAATTGTCCCGGCTCGGTTTCGGTTGAACCGGCCAAGTGCATAAAAATTGCGGCAGGGGAGACCGCCGCCCCTTCGGAGTATGATAAAAACTGCTCCATGCTTTCGAAGCGGTCGTTATGAAGATCGAATTTCATCGACTTCGCCAAGAATGTAAAAGGCCAACTGGGGATGGCAAACTGCTTGATCGATTTTCTCAGATCGGGAGGCATCAACGATTCCAGGAGGCTAAACTCAGTATCAAACAGTTTAGCGAATTGATCGAGGTGGGCCGATATTTCAGTTTTTCTTTCCTCCGACATTTCGCCCGCCGCCCGGCCATCGTCAACGAGGTCGTCAACGATTCGCATAACGGCATAGCTGGAAAGAAAGGCCTGGAACTTGGCCCCCGGCTTTAGAAAGTTGGCCGCCAGATAAAGATTGGGGGTTCCCTTTCGGGCCATGTTTAATGAACTGTCAGTCGCTTTGAGCATAGTTATTTTTTCCGACTATATATCGTAATAGATCAATACGCAGGGATTAAGTTTCGGTTGGAATCTATCGGTTACTTTGTTTTGCCAAACAGGCGGCTGAAAAATTCGATAACCATCCGTTTGAATATTTTGATTGTTCCGGGCCAGTCGGAAAGGTCGATATCATCCAGATACAGATTCCTGAAGTTGAAATAATCGCTCAGATTGTACCAGATGCGGCGCCCTTTCAAGAGATTCAAAACCAGCGAGAGGCTGTCGGAAAAAATGATGCGAGCTCTGACTGAATTCTTATTGCTAACTTTTTTGATCTCCATCCCCAACGCGGCGCGACACAGAATTGCCGGGAAGTTGAGACCGTTGGCGATGGCCAAAGGAACCGATCCCCAAAAGCGGGGATTGGCTTCGAGAAAGCGGCAGTCCAATGTCGTTTCCGACTGCTTAAATTCAAACATCACCACTCCATGCCAGTCCAGTTTATCCAGAAAATTTGACAGTTGACTGGACAGGGGATGTAGGGCGATATCCCATGGTTCACGGCTGGTTGAAGCACCTCCTGAGATCGGAAATTCTCGAACCCGTTTATGACCGAAATGATGGATCAATTTTGGCTTGTCCCAGCGGACCGATGAAATGCCGGTGCCCCGTCCGATCATGTTGGACTGGACAATAATATCTTCACCCCCCAGCTTGTGGCAGGCAGATAAAAGCTGTTTTTCATCACCAACGCGAAAGACACCGACCGAAGAGGTTGACCTTCTGGTTTTGACAATCATCGGATAGGTCATTTCGGAATGGCCGGTTTGGTCGTCAAGAAAATCTTCGGCCTTTTGATAATTATCCATTTTTGCAAAAAGCGGTTTGGTCTCAAGCCCAGCCTGTTCGATAATATATTCGATCGGGTCGGTTGTGTCGCCTACAGAAAAGCTCTGCGGCAAGTATGATGCGCCGATCTCTCCGGTGATCAATTCGTGAAAATATTTCTTATCGTGGAGGAGTAGTAACTTGGAATAATTTTCAAACGGAAAATTGGTCAAGCCGGAGATTTTTTCCTTATGCCGGGCCAGAGCCATCATTTCGGCGGCGTTAACCGGAAGTACAATGTCAAATTTATGCCTGGTCAGATGGTCGATGACCGCTTCGACAAAGTTATCCGGCTCTAATGATGGATTGGGGTAAACGAGATTTCGTGATTTGTCGGTAACCCGATTGGAATGAAGTCCCGGTGCGTCGGCTGTATGATGCCCGGCTGAAACCTCAAAGCCATCGTCAGCCAGAGCCTTTAGAATATTCCATCCCTTAACGAAGCAGTTAAGGACCAGAATTCGGGCACTCATCCGGTTGCTTCTCCCTCTGACCTCGCCTTTTTCTCTTTCTTTTTTTCTTCCTCTCTCGCTCCCTTTTCTCCGATTGATTTCAGAACCGCTTGATGATGTTTGTGCGCTTTATCGCCAACCATCTTCCCGGTATATGATCGACTCCCCATCATCAGCTTTACGATATTTTTGAAACTGTCAAATCCGAAATCAAAAAGCCAGACAAGTGGGTTTCCAGACCAGCGGTCGGGGTGCATGTTCATATAAATTCGGCGGTTGTTATCGTTATCCAGAATCTTATTAAGCGCCGCCAACGATGACATTCCGATTAATGGACAATCGTCGATACGATCTTTGAGATTAAAGCGGGGGTTGAACCGCCCGGTGTCCGGCAGGTAGAGATCGAAATCTTTGCCGGTAATATCAATGGAGGCATCGCCGATTAGATTTTCAGATATTTTCTGGCGGATGGTCTCTTTGTCGTAGGTGAAAGCGAGGCGGTCCAGAAACGATTCATCCCGGATCAGGTGTACTACCTGACGATTATCAACATCGGTCAGAGGGTTGCCGTGGGCGCAAACGGTCCGGATTGGGAATCCTAATTTGTCCAGGTCAAGGAGGGAGCCGATAAAGAAACCGGCGGCATCCCGGCTGATCTGCATGTTGGGTGCTTTTTGATGGGTGTCGATCTCTTCGTAATGATAGCCGATTTGGTGTCCCAGCGATTTTATTTTTTGGATCAGTTCTATATTATCGTCAAAAAAGCGGCGTCTGATGTAGTATGTTACCTTGAGGTCGAGCTGGTTTTCGATCTCCGCCATCCGTACGGCCCGAGCCGGAAAATAATCAACGTCATGTCTGATGGCTACATATTGCCCCTCAGTTGCCTTACCGTCAGCCTTCTTTTCCAGAATGGTTTCGATACCATAGATGGAATAGCCCCGTTCGAGGATCGTCTCCAAGAGTTTCCGGTATGAATTAAAGGTAAATAGCATCAGTCTCTGTTTGTCGGTATCCTCTTATAGATTCTTGACAATCCCGCTTGTCGGGGTCGGTTCTTTTACAAATAATGGCAAATAGCGACCGCACAAAATACGAGTTTAGATATGGTATGTCAAAAAGAAAGAAAAAAGAAAGGTTACAGAATCGGGAAGATGTTGCGTGGGTCAAATTCCTGTTTGATCTTCTGTGCTATCGATGATTCGGGACTGTCAGA
>JAUUYJ010000126.1 GCA_030588275.1 Candidatus Zixiibacteriota bacterium
CAGCCCCGATATTTCCCAGGGCAATTTGCTCGTTTAGTTTCTCAGTTGTGAACTCATCACTGAAAAACTGACCCGGTGTCTGAGGTGTTACAATATAAGCCTCGTACATGATCTGCTTATAATAGGCCGTGATCGTTTTCTTTTCACTCGATGTCGAGTAATCCAACTACGCTTGCGCCGAAGTCCCCATGCATTTGAACGACAGCCCCAGACTAAGAGTCGCCTGACTCAAGGAGTACGTCTCTTTCTTGTTGTAATATATCCTGTTGCCAGACGAGTGGCCACCACTGGCGGCCGAAACCATCGTATTCAAACTCGCCTGAATTGATGCGGCGTCAGGGTTAATGACAGTATCTGCAATCTGGGTACCCGAAAACAGATTCAGCGCGATAGTAATCGGCGCGCGCTGGCGAATCGGAAGTTCCTCCATAGAGCCAAGACCACCCATGTAGCTGTCACCCTGAATCAACGACCCAAGGTAAAGTACGTTTGGTGCGGAACCGAATGTAACAATCTCTTCCGGGTTCTTTGTGATGGAGTACGGAGTCGAGGTGCACAAAGTCGTGTTGGACATGTCCGCCACCATACTCCCGACGGCGGCATCAACGGTATCCTCGACGGCGGCGAAATCATTCCAGGCTGGAAGTTTGGCAAGGAAGTCGTTGGTATTTGCTACATTGTCCACTGGTGGAGCGGAAGTCGGTTTGTCATCACTACACCCGGTGCAGATCAGAAGCAAACCAATTAGTATAAAGAGTGAACTTCTCAGACAAAGCGAAGTAACCTTTGCTTTCATAATAGCACCATCCCTTCAGGCGTCGTCAATTTGATCATGTCTGGGTTTAGCATGCGATTGTCTCATCGCGTTAATAATCCATAATCTAACATTCCTTTTGCCGTTTGTCAATCTTTTTCGCTAAACATGACTGAAATTATTTTATATTGAGTTTTGCATTTTCTTAGGTAATACAACAGGCAGTCAGGTCGAAACCCGAAAACCCACAAGTGGCCTTGTGCCAAGTGGGTTTATGTATTTTTCCCATTAACCCACCCCTGATTCCGAAGCATCCCGCGTTATTGGAAGTATATTTTTAATGCGAGAAAATCAACCTTTGCTCAACACCTTTTATATAGGAAGCAAAGCCAATTTATGGAACAATACGTAAAGCATTGTATTGTACCGCATGCGATTAGGTTTTCATATTGAAAAACGACCAAACCCAAAGCAAAGCCAATCGAACCCAAAAAAACCCGCCATACATGACGGGTTTTGTAAGATGCTCTCAGTTGCAAACAACCCTAATCGGTCATCTTGCTCCATTCGGCGTCGGCCAGCCATTGGTTCGGACGGTCGATAAAATCGATGACATTATTCATAGCAACCCAATGACGATGCTCTTCGTCGGCAATCTGATTCCAAATAACGCGTTCTTCATCGGTCGCCGCTTTTTTCGCACAGGCCCGATAATATTCTTCAGCTTTGTCTTCGATATCGCGCGCCCGCTCCCAGCATGCTTTGACATCCTGAGGAAAATCGGCGACTGTCTGATTGGCATCACTCATCTCTTTAAAAATTCCCTGCGCCGTTTCAATCAGCTTCGACTTAAATTCGGTTTCAATATCGGGTGTTCCACCCTCAGACATCGACTTGAAAACTTTCCAATGACGTTCTTCGTCGCCAGCCAGCTCCCGAAATATAGCTCTCAATTGAGGAGAATCCATTTTGTCGGCATTCTCTTCAAAAAATTTCTGACCCTCTTTTTCCATATTCATGGCATACTCGTACGGACTCATTCCAATTCTCTCCTGTCATAGTTGCATTGCTTAGTTGTAACTATACTAAAATTATACGGGCCGAATGTCAAGCCAAGCGTCTTATCTTTCGCATGATAGTCAAAATTAATTGATTTCGCCTGATGCAAAAAACAGTTTATCTTATTTGGCACCGGTCCATATGGGGCGGATTTTACAATTACCTGTACCGCGTGGTACAGGAGATGAGCAGGCAGGTCGACTGCGATAGCGGAACCTGTTGATATTCAACCGATAAGAATCGTGGGTCGAAACGGCACAGCCTTTGTTACTATAATGTGCAGGCAACAAAGTAAACCATTTCAAGAACCCCGATTATCGGGATGTGAATAAGCCAGAGTAAAAGGAGTCAAGCGATGAAGACAAGATTGTTTTGGGGATTTATATTTATCATGGCGATTTTTGTCGTTGGTGGATGCTCAACCGGAACCGAGCCAGTCAGCGAAGATACCAATCTGGAAGATTTTGGATCGTATGAGGCAACCGACGAAGCCCCCTTCTTTGGTGATACCGATCTGTCGGAATTATCGACTGCCGAAGAGTCTGAGTATGATGATCCGGCCGCCCTCTCCCCTGCCATTGTTGAGATAGAAAACGATACCATTAATCGGCCCGATATGTTCAGTTTCCGAATGATTTGGGGAAATCTCAATCGTGACAGCGGCGTTACAGCATTAACCGATTGGTCCGGCAAGCTAACCCTGTCGCGGGGACATGTGGTTGTTACACACACGATCAGATTTGAGCCGGGACAGGATTATCTTCAGCCAAGAATAACGCTTTATCCTCCCCCGCCGGTAATTCAGTGGACTTCCAAAACGGTCGGCCATTTTGACGGATTGGCAACCAAGATTCTAATCCCTTATCTACCTGAAGTCGACAGACCAATTGACCCCTTGCCATTTACTGTGACTTACGAATCGGAACATTTGAATATCAGCTTCACGCTCGATCAACTGGAAGAGCTCGATACTTTAATAAATATTGGTCATGGCAACGCCATTTCATTCCAGGCAATGCGGTATGAACCGCGCACCGAGATTCATGGCGGGTTGATCGGCCGATGGGGACGTGGCGACGATGGACGTGGATTCTTTTACGGCCTTTGGAGAGCTTCAAACGGACGCTTGCTGGGTGCCCTTCAGGGTCATTGGGGTACTGACGACAACGGGCACCAAATTTTTGTCGGAAAATGGATTGATCAATCAGGTCGATTCAGAGGCTTTGTTAAAGGAAGTTGGTCGGGCGCTTATGGAACCGACCGGATTGATGGCAAATTTCGTGGTAGAATTTACAATGCCGCCCGAGAAGTTGTTGGACAGATGGGTGGTAATTACATGAAAGGTAATAATCATCGCGGTGGATTTTTCACCGGTCGGTGGTGCATTGGATGCCAACCGATGTTATCTAATGATGGATCGTAGCAGACCTCGTTAGCTCACTTTTTCGAGCACCAATAAGTGAGCCTATATATAAAAAGGCCCGGTTTTGACTTGAGAACCGGGCCTTATTTTTCAGAAAATCAGCGATGCTAAGCGAAGGAATGGACAGAGCAAAAGTAAAGGGGCAGGCGAGGGAACCTGCCCCCCACGAATTCGGGGATACTGTCTATTGGCTATCAGGTGAAGAATTGTCAAGCTTGATACCACCGGTCAACAGCCCCAGTTCCCGGACGATGGAATCGACGCCGAGAAAATACGGATCACGAACATACGCCTGCCAGTACGCCTTCTTCCCCTGGGCCGTATCTCCTCTGAACATCTGAATATTCCCCAAACCGTACCACCCCGGAACATAGTCGGGATACAATGCTGTGGTCTTGGAGAAATAATACTCCGCCTGCTCATAGTTTCTCTTGGTGGCATGAAAGGCCGCCATATTCGACAGCACCTCAATCCGCTCCGGCCAGGCCAATTCTAATTTCTCCATATACAAAATGGCACTATCAACTTTTCCGACCGACGCCATCGAGTTGGCCATTAAAAATAATGCCTGTGCCGAATCGGGATTAGTTTTCAACATTTCATGCAACACCTGCATTGCCATCCCATAGTAACCGCGACGATAATTCAGTTCGGCAATTTTTTCATAATATGGAACACGGCTCCCTTCCATATCCCCAATCCGGGAAATGGCAATAACCTGCGCCTCCCAATCTTCGTTTAACTCGCACAGGCTGTAATAAAATCGTAAGCTCTTCAGATCTTTGGGATATAGAGCAATTAATTTTGTGGCGTAGGCAAAAGCCGAATCGATCTGCTCCAACCCAAGATAAATCCGCGAACCAAGCATAAGGACGGTCGGGTCGCTCGGCTTCATCACCAAAAGTTCCCTCAGCATCTCCAGACCATCATCAAATTTCTCATTGGAGATAAGTTCTTGAATACGAGTTATTTTCTCTTCGGGAGTATTGTAGCTCGTGCAGGATAAAATCATGGTTGCACAGCACAACCCCAATACCAGGCAAATTATTTGTCTCATGCCTGACAATATACAAAATACGACCATCTTAACAACTATCATTTTGCCCCGGAATTTCTTGATCCAGACGCTTTTGATCAGATTAGTTTGAACAGCCTATTTTATTGCGCCATGTGCGGCAGTTTTGTACCTTTCGTCGATGATAAATATAGATAAATATTCCCTGCAGGCTAAAATACTTAGCCTGAAATTGACCGGTCAAGTCGGTCCGCGAACATTTGCCATGCTTATGGAAGTTTACAGAACGGTTGACAGTATCCTGTTTTCTGAGGCGGCAGAATTGATCGAACTGGATGGAATTGGCCCCAGTCGGTCGCAGGCAATCTCATTGGCCCATGAAAAATTAGATGAAGCTGAGGCTCATATTGAAAGCCTCAAAGACTCAGACACCAATGTGGTGACCAGCCTTGATGACGATTATCCACACATTCTGCATGAGCTCAACGATCCCCCAATGCTCTTATTTTATAAAGGAGCCCTGCCCAGCGAAAGTGAGAAACGGGTCGCCATCATTGGATCGCAGGAGGTTTCGGCGGAGGGGATTGGTGATGCGGTCGAGCTATCTCGCAATCTGGCCGAAAACGATCTGTCTATTATCAGCGGTTTGGCTCGAGGGATTGATACCGCCGGACATATCGGAGCAATGAAGTGCGACGGTAAAACCTATGCCGTTCTTCCATCCGGGTTTAATCAGATTCATCCGGCTGAAAACAGACCGTTGGTTGATGAAATCATCAAGACCGGTGGGCTCCTAAGCGAATTTTTGCCGGACACACCGACCAATGCCGGGCGCTTGATGAGTCGCAACCGTATCACGATTGGTCTGGCCGATGCCGTTATCATCGGTGAAGTGGCCGAGAGTTCGGTCGGAACCCTTGATGCCGCCAAATGCTGTCATCAGTTGGGAAAACTTCTGTTTGTCATCGCCAGTCACAAATCGGCCCATTTTGAAAAACTTCTGGGATACGGCGCCATTCCGTTGATGCATATCGACGAATATCAAATGATTCTCAAAGCCATGGTGTAGCTGTTTATCATGCCGGATTCGATTCGTGATAGCTTCCTGACTGTGGCCAGCGATACGACGGTCGAGATAAAGATCAAAGGGTCGCGCTTCATTGCCACCGGATATCCAATTAATAATCAGGCAGATGCGGAAGAGAAACTGATCGTTGTGAGAAAGGCAGAGCATTCTGCCACGCATCACTGCTATGCCTGGACTGCTGGGTTTGAGAACAATAAATTTAAGTATAGCGATGATGGCGAACCAAGCGGAACCGCTGGACGGCCAATCTACCATGTCATCACCGGACATAATCTGATAAATATCTTAGTTGTCGTCGTTCGCTATTACGGCGGAACCAAGCTGGGGACCGGAGGACTGACGCGCGCTTATTCGCAAGCAACATCCGATATGCTGGAGGCGGCTCAGGTTGTCGAACAACTGGTTTGCGACCGGATAACGTTTGAAACTCCATTTCCTTTTTATGATCGGGTGATGCGCATCGTCGGCGAAGAAAAATATAAAATTAACCGGCAGGATTTTGGGGAACAGGTTTTCTTTGATCTATCGATTCGCAAATCAAAGACCGAACAATTTAAGGCCCGTCTGATTGAAATGACCGGAGGAAAAATTGAAATCACCCAACAAAGTTGACCTTCTGGGAATGGGGATCGGCCCAGTCGATTTTTTTGTCAGCTATGACCGCTATCCCGAAGAGGGTGAAAAAATTGATGCCTTGCCCGGAAGTCATCTTATCGCTGGTGGTGGCCCGGTCCCAAATACATTGTGTGGCTTGGCCCGTCTTGGGGGGACTGCATCAGCCATCTCAGCCTTTGGCGACGACCACTGGGGCCAGTTGGCCCGATCCGATTTGGACAGTTTTGGCGTTGCGCATAACTTATCAATTTGTCGAAAATCGGTTCCAACAACACTTGCTTTTATCTGGGTCAATAACAAATCGGGGGATCGCACGGTTATCCTTGATCGAGATCGCCGCCTTGATCTAAAACCACGCGATATCAAACTCAATCAGTTACCGCAAACAAGATTGATCCACCTTGATGGTCGTGACATCCCGGCCTGTCTAAAGTTGGCTCGATGGGGGAAGAAAAATGGTTCGCGTGTGATGCTTGATGTCGGATCGGTCCGTAATCGTGTCGATGAACTCTTCCCATTTCTGGATTATTTGATCTGTGCCGATCAGTTTGCCTGCCATTATCACCAAACCAAATCGATCCAAAAGGCGACGGCTGGCTTCAGAAAGCTCGGCATACCGGAGGTTGTCGTTACCTCTGGAACCAAAGGTTCGTACGGAATTGATCAAAGCGACCAGTCACATTTCCAACCGGCCTTTAAGGTCAAGGCGATTGATGGAACCGGTGCCGGTGATGCTTATCATGCCGGTTATCTTTGGGGGATTTTGGAAGACAGATCGTTATCAGAAAAGATGCTGTTTGCTTCGGCAGTTGCCGCATTAAAATGCCTGAAACCGGGAGCGCGAGCCGGATTGCCAACACTGCGCCAGACAGAACTGTTTATAAAAAAACATCGGGTTTTCCATGCTTGACCTGGTTCTGAATATTGATCGGGTTCTCTTTCTGTTTATAAATGGAAACTGCGCCAACGTCGTTACCGATTTCTTAATGCCAATTGTCACCAACGATATGCTTCTCCGTCTCATTTACGGTTTGGCGATGATCCTTCTGCTGGTTTTTGGTAAGAAGCGCTTTGTTTGGGTTGTAATTTTTTCTGCTATCGTGATTGCCTTGTGCGACCAATTGTCGAGTGCCTTTTTGAAGCCACTTTTTGCGCGACCTCGCCCCTGCCATGAAGCATCCGATCTGATCGTGCATTTGCTGGTTAATTGCGGATCGGGTAAATCGTTTCCTTCTTCGCATGCCGCCAACCTGTTTGGGCAAGCGGCCTTCTTTTCCTGCTTGTAC
>JAUUYJ010000170.1 GCA_030588275.1 Candidatus Zixiibacteriota bacterium
AATATTGGCCAGCGTCTTGCGATCAAGATTAACGCCCGATTTCTTAAGCGCACACATAAATGAGGAATAATTCATTCCACACATTTTTGTCGCCGCCGAAATACGGGTGATCCACAAACGACGGAAATCACGTTTTTTCCGCTTCCGATCACGGTAGGCAAATCTTAACGAACGGTGAACCGTCTCCACCGCGGTGCGAAAGAGGCGACTCCGGGCACCATAGTTACCTTTGGCCCGTCTGAGAACTTTTTTATGTCGAGCCTTGGAGGCAACTCTATTTCTTGTTCTTGGCATCTAACAACTCCTAATTGGGAATTAATGTACTGTACTGCCCGTAATCGCTGGCGTGCAGAATGGTTGACTGACGGAATCCGCGTTTCCGTTTCTTGGTTTTCTTGGTCAGGATATGGCTTTTCATCGACTTATAACGTACGATCTTGCCAGCCCCGTTCCGTTTCATCCGCTTGGCGACGGCGCGGTTCGTTTTCATTTTCGGCATTACTCTATCTCCGGTTACAATTACTAATTTCTTCTTTTATTACTACCTTCTAACTTTTTTTCTCACTCGAAGCATCGGCTGAAACTTCAACCGCATCCTTACCGGACTGATCCGGTTCAGGTTTTTTAACTTTAGGACCTTTGTCCTTAACTTCTTTTGTTTTCTTCTGGCCGGTCGAAGGGATCGGCGAAACCATCATGGTCATACTGCTCCCTTCCATTTTCGGCATATTCTCAATAATCGCAATCTCTTTCAAATCCTCTACCAGCCGATCCAGAATGCGCCTGCCAAAATCAAGATGAGCCCGTTCGCGACCTCTAAAGAGAACAAAGCATTTCACCTTGTCCCCCTGGTCCAGGAAATTCCGAACATGTTTCAGCTTAAACTGATAGTCATGCTCCTCGATTTTAGGACGATAACGCATCCCTTTGACACTGGTCGTATGCTGTTTCTTCTTAGCATCAGTCGCCTTTTTGGCCAGATTATATTTATACTTACCATAATCAAGGATGCGACAAACCGGCGGCTTGGCGTTGGGGGAAACCTCAACCAAATCAAGGTTGGCGGCTACTGCTCGCTCCAGCGCTTCACGAGTCGGAATAATACCCAACTGCTCACTATCCGGCCCGATGAGCCTGATAGGGGAAACTCGAATTCTCGAATTTACCCGAGGTTCTTGCTTTTTTATGCCTGTTCCTCCTGCTTAGGACTGTTACCGGCTAAGGGCCGGTTACTTCTAGTTTTTACCTCATTAACCAAGTCGTCAATTAAGCGATCCATCTCCATCGCTCCCAGATCGCCCAAACCACGTCGGCGAACCGAAGCAGATTCTTCGGCCAACTCCCGGTCTCCAATAATCAACATGACCGGTATCTTGGTTAACTCAGCTTCTCTTATCTTGTGGCCAATCTTTTCTGATCGGCTGTCAACAGTAACACGAATACCACGACTTCTAAAACGATCCTTCAGCTTTTCGCTATACTCTAAAACCCGATCGGTCACCGGCAAAATCCTGACCTGCTCCGGGGCTAACCAGAGAGGGAAGTCACCAGCGTAATGCTCAATCAAGGTTCCAAAAAACCGTTCCAGCGAACCAAGCAAAGCCCGGTGAATCATAAGTGGCCTTTTCTGCTCTCCATCGCTGTCAATATAACTCAAATCAAATCGCTCCGGTTGGGTAAAGTCAAATTGGATCGTAGAACATTGCCACGAGCGCCCCAAAGCGTCTTTGATTTTAATATCTATTTTCGGGCCATAGAAGGCGCCACCGCCTTCATCGACCTCGTATTCTAATTTATGAAACTCCAGCGCTTTCCGCAAGCCGTTTTGTGCCGCATCCCAATCAGCTATCTCCCCTATTGCCTTTTCCGGGCGAGTTGAAAGATAGATATCAAACTTCTCAAACCCAAAAGCGCGCAGGATATGAAGGCAAAAATCGATTAAGCGAACTAATTCATCATCCATCTGTTCGGGACGACAAAAGATATGGGCATCATCCTGAGTAAACCCTCGAACCCGCATCAAACCATGTAAAACGCCAGCCCGCTCGTAGCGATAAACGGTACCCAATTCGGCCCATCGCAACGGAAGCTCTCGATAGGAACGCCGTCTCGATGAAAACATATTGATATGGAACGGACAGTTCATCGGCTTAATCTGATACTCAGCCTTATCAACCTTGACCGGCTGATACATATCTTCTTTATAAAAATCGGTATGGCCGCTCTTATTCCACAATTCCAGATTGGCGATGTGGGGACTGAAAACGAGGTCGTATCCCCCTTTATAATGCTCTTCCCGCCAGTAATTCTCAATTTCATTTCTGATCGCCGCGCCGCGAGGAAGCCACATCACCAGCCCAGAGCCAATCTCTTCAGAAATCGTATAAAGCTCCAACTGCTTCCCAAGTTTGCGATGATCCCTTTTTTCCGCTTCCGCCATCCGCTCCAAATACTCTTCCAGCATCTTCTTCTTGGGGTAGGTCACACCATAAATCCGTTGAAGCATTTTATTATCTTCGGAACCGCGCCAGTACGCACCTGAGGATGATGTCAGCTTGAAAGCCTTGATCAAACCGGTGGATGGAATATGCGGACCGCGACACATATCTTCAAAGCGTGAATCACGATAGAGCGTGATCTCTTCTCCCTCAGGTAGATCTTCGATCAACTCTACTTTATAAATTTCTCCGGCGGCCCGATATTTTTCGAGCAGTTCTTGACGATCACCAACGACCCGTTCAAAACCGGCCTTTTCGGCGATGATCTCCGCCATCTTCTTTTCAATTTTTATCAGATCTTCTGGCGAGAACGGTTTTTCGACATCAAAGTCGTAATAAAACCCTTCGTCAATCGGTGGGCCGATAGCCAACTTAGCATCCGGAAAAACTTCCAGAACAGCCTGCGCCATAATGTGTGCCGACGAATGCCAGAAAACTTCGCGTCCGGCCCGGTCTCTCCAGGTAAGAATACGAATATCGGCATCATGATCAATCGGTCGATGTATATCAACCATCTGACCATTCAACTCCGCCGCGATTGCATCCTTAGCCAATCGGGGTGAGATTGATTTAGCCACATCCCAAGCGGTGGTTTTCTCTGGAAAGGTCTTTTCCAGTCCATCCGGCAATTTTATTTTTATATCAGCCATATTATAAATAACAAAACCCCTTCACATAAGAAAGGGTTCATTGATATATGGTGGGCGATACTGGAATTGAACCAGTGACTTCTTGCATGTCAAGCAAGCACTCTAACCAACTGAGCTAATCGCCCATTTATCAACTAAATACAACACCTTCCGAGCTTGAGTATATATGTCAAATCCTACAGATTGTCAAGAGAAATCTCCAATAGTCAACTTTTTATGCCCTATACGGTTATCATGCCAGTTTTGGCCTCCGCCAGGTGCAATTCACCAATTGCTCCAACCGATTGCGGAAGATAGTAAGCCTGCCACTGATCGCAGTTCTGACAGAGTTTTCCCAGCTTGTCCGGATGGGAAATATGGTTTTCCCGCATTTGCCGGTAAATCTCATTTTTCCAGACTTCGGCAATACTGTTTTTGGAGATATCACCTATTTCAGATGTTCGATCCCAATCATGGCAACAGAGAGCCGCCTGACCATTCCAATAAATAGAAATCTCATCGAACAGTTTCAAACAAGGCATCCGCTTGTCGAATATGAATTTCTCCCGAGCAGCCGCCACCGAGCCAAAATTTCCATCTCCGGTATGTTGCTCAAAGACCCTGACGCGATCGACTTTGGGCTTCCAATAGGCGACGAACTGATCGACCCCTGCTGAGGTTGTATCTGAACGGACGACCGAAACCTGTACCTCTGTCTTGGTCTGCCCGGTCTGTTTCTTGTAATCACAAAAATATTCGATATTTTTAAGGGTCTCCTTCAGGACACCCCCCTTCCGCACTTTTGCATAGTCATCAGGATCGACCGTATCGACACTAAAGGAGACAAAGTCAACTTCATAATCAATAATTGCCCGCGCGAACTTCGGTTTCATCCTGGTTGCGTTGGTTGTCAATTGAATTTTGCCAACCCCTTTATCTCTGGCATATGCCAACATTTCGACAAACTGTTTATGGAGCATCGACTCTCCCCTGAAAAACGGTATCAGAACCGTATCGGGATACTTGGCAATCTCATCGATGATTTTCTTGTATAGGTCAAACGACATATTCCCCAGCTTCCCCTCCATTAGATGGCGAGGACAAACCGGACAGCTGAGGTTACACCCGTTGGTCAGTTCAACCGTAACTCGGCTCGGAAACGGAACCGCCATCGGTTTGCGAAAGTGGCTGGTATCGACTTCTATGATCTGAGTATTTTTCGATTTTTTCGACTGTTTCACTTTGTTCTCCGTCTATAAAAATTCTGTTCCACCATTCAAAACTCAAAAGAGACCAGATAAGCAGACGATGATTGGCTCGCCCAGAGATATGCTCTCCTAAAATTTTCTCAATGTAAGGTCTCTGAAAATATCCCCGGTCAAGGCTCCGCTCACACAGGATCGTGCTTTCGATATACTCGACCAACTGCTTCATATACCAACTCTGCTCCGGTGCCGAGAATCCCTGTTTTCGATTTACAATTATTTCGTTCGGCAAAATATTTTCCATCGCCTTGCGAAAGACATATTTCCCCGACAGATTGACATCAGTTTCAGCCGCCTTGATCCAGCTATTGTTCAACAGGTACTTGTCTGGAATACCAGTCGTAAAATCGACCAGTTCATTATCAAGAAACGGCACCCGCGATTCAAGCGAGTGGGCCATGCTGAGTTTATCCTCAATTACCAGAATACCATGCAGAAATGTTTTGGCATCAAAATATAAGGCTCGCTTCAGAAGCGATTCCGGCTGACCGTTTTTGAATATTTTGTTCATCGAATCAAGCGGCGAGTAGCCGTTGAACCGGCGCATCATATCGCGGCTGAAAAACTGTTTCCGTTTATCATCCCCGATCAATCGGGACCAATACTTATATGTTACCGATTCAAATTCATCGGGAGTCTGACTGGCCATCGCCGGCATATATCGCCAGGGGTAACCGGCCAGCGTTTCATCTCCGCCCGCTCCGGCCAATACTACCTTGACAAATTTTCCAGCCAACTGCGAAATATAGTAATGCGGGTACGACATTCCGACTCGTAAATCTTCGGTGTGGTGAATAACGCGCGGCAAGGCCCACTCCAGATCGCCGGCGTGCATAACCATCTGGTAATGCTCTGTGCCATAGGCGCGAGACATCACCTCCGCCTTCTTCCGTTCGTCAAAAAAGTTTTCAATGCTCACTGCGGTAGCAGTATCAAAACCACCGGTAAAGGTCATAAGTCGCGGAATCTCAGACGAAGCATAAGCGGTAATAGATCCCGAATCCATACCGCCACTTAGGTACGTCCCAACCGGCACGTCGGCCACCAACTGCCGTTTGACCGCCTGGCCAAACAGTTCGCGAAGCGTGTTTACATAATAATCTTCCCCTCGGTCGGCATCTTCGCGGAAATCAAAATCCCAGTATTTTTGGTGTAGTACCTGCGCTCCCTGAAGCATTATAAATTGTCCAGGAGGAACCATCTTGATACCGTCAAACAGAGTCGTATCGCCAAAATTATTCTGAAAAGTAAAATACTCGCACAACGCCGCATCATTCAGCTTGGCAGAAACCCCATCAACCTCCAAAAGCCCTTTTATCTCAGATGAG
Source organism: Candidatus Zixiibacteriota bacterium (assembly GCA_030588275.1). Taxonomy (GTDB): domain Bacteria; phylum Zixibacteria; class MSB-5A5; order GN15; family JAAZOE01; genus JAUUYJ01. Next base: position 5,721 of record JAUUYJ010000170.1, read on the forward strand.
AAGCAGAGAAGATTATTTTTCAGGGAGTAATAGAGTGGCTTGGCACCATATCGATCACGAGCCAAAATTAAGCGATTATGAC
>JAUUYJ010000096.1 GCA_030588275.1 Candidatus Zixiibacteriota bacterium
AGTGATCCGGTGGTCCCGAGTGGAAGGGCCATCGCTCAACGGATAAAAGGTACTCCGGGGATAACAGGCTGATCACGTCCAAGAGTTCACATCGACGGGAAGGTTTGGCACCTCGATGTCGGCTCATCACATCCTGGGGCTGAAGCAGGTCCCAAGGGTTCGGCTGTTCGCCGATTAAAGTGGTACGTGAGCTGGGTTTAGAACGTCGTGAGACAGTTCGGTCCCTATCTGATACGAGCGCAGGATACTTGAGGGGAGCTGACCCTAGTACGAGAGGACCAGGTTGGACCGACCGCCAGTGCACCTGTTGTCACGCCAGTGGCATCGCAGGGTAGCTGCGTCGGGAAGGGATAAGCGCTGAAAGCATCTAAGTGCCAAGCCCACCCCAAGATGAGGTATCCCAGACTGTAAAGTCTCTGAAGGACCCTGGAAGACCACCAGGTTGATAGGTCACAGATGTAAGCGCCGCGAAGCGCTCAGTCGAGTGATACTAATAGTCCGTGCGACTTGATCTTAAAAATTTCTTTACTGTTGTTTTTCAAATTGATATCATCTGCAACAGATGGATGTTTGACAGCTTTTTATTGCGGCAATATGTTGTTTTATAAATTGAATATGCCGGTGGCTATGGCAAAGGGGTCACACCTGTTCCCATTCCGAACACAGAAGTTAAGCCCTTTAGCGTTGATGGTACTGCACGGGAGACTGTGTGGGAGAGTAGATCGTTGCCGGCGTTAAATTCGCTAAAAACCCGTCTCTTACGAGGCGGGTTTTTTTAGTGGCGCTAAGTAGGGTTCCTCACATAATTTTAGTACAGTCAATTTGAAACAAAGGGAGTAGCAGATGACGCAGAAAAAATACATTCTCGTTTCTGGAATTGTCTTTGGAGTTGTTTCTTTACTACATCTATTAAGAATCGTCATTGGTTCTGATTTGATAATCGGCAGTTGGGCGACGCCTTCTTGGTTTTCGGGAATCACTTTTTTGGTAACCGGAGCTTTAAGTCTCTGTGCCTTTAAAGTGAAGTCAGATTAGTACAGAGTTTTCTTTCAATCGATGACTTTACAAAATTGCAATATTCTGCTTATCTCCGTTTGAAAATTGCGAAATAGTTGTCGCGATAAACGAGATCCCAATTTCTATCAATTATCTTAAAAACCCGGAATTTAAAATCTCCGGCATGTATGACCGCATACTCAATTCCATATTTGTCGCAGATTGGATCGAGGCATTCGGCGTTGGTGCAGGCAAAAGCATCTTTGTAATCATTCTGAAAGTCTTGAGATAGTTCGCTTGAGAGCTGATAATATTCGCCCGAACTATAAGCTTTGAGTCCATGAAGGAGATGATAGGGAAGGATGTAGAGCCGGTAAACCCGTGCACGAGCCCAAATGAAGCTCCCGGGAGGAACAATTCGTGCAAGCGCTTTGGAGAAATTATCATGGATCTTTCCAACATTCTCAAGCGAATCGCTTTGAGTCTCATATACAGTGAGGACCCGATCCATAAAGCCAACTGTACCGAAGGTTACAAATATAGAAATCAGTGCTATTTTTACGGCTGCTTTGATCCTGGACTGAATCAGGTAAGAAACTCCAAAGGCGACTAAGAAAATTGATAGAAAGAGATATACTCTGGTTGCGTATTGAGGAGCAAAATGATACGACGTGGAGAGGTGGGACAACGATGCGATGATAACAAAGCAAGTGGGGATATAGTACCGTTGTCCTCGACCTATTTTCCAAACGGCCACAAATCCTCCAATTATGATAAGTGGAGCGGTCCAAACCAAAGGCTCGGTAAATAAGTGGCCGGTCGGAGAAACTATCCGTTCCCCGATAGTTTTTAAAAAGGGCAGGTCGGGGAGGCCACGCCAGAATGAAAAGGCAGAAGTTCCGAAAAGTTTAAAACTACTGATGACATAAATCTGGTAGAAGAACGGAATCAGCATGATCGCTATCGTCGTAGAAGAGATCGCAAAAAACTTCAGGTCACGGCGGAAGAGAAGCTCATAAATTAAAGCGTAGCCGATCAAAAATACATATACAGGTGTAATCAAAAATGCCATTCCCCATAAGGCTGATAGTAATATTATTGAACTGAGGGTCCGTTTATGGGTCAAATAGAGATATGTTCCGGCCAGATAAAATGGAATTGAGAAACAGAGGGCGGTGGCCAAAAACAGATATCCACAGCCCATATATTCTATAATAAAGGGGAATAGTAGGCAGGTAATCACCGCCGTATCGGTGTCGAATAGTTTACGAATTATTCTGAAAATGAAGAAAAAGATCAAGAGAACATTTGAAATTGTGACCAGTAACAGGGTGGTGTCAATCGGGATACCGATAAAAGTCGGCAGGGCAAGAAAGAGGTGGTAAATCGGTGGGTGCATATTGGGAAAGCCGGTAATCGGGTCGCCATACAAATCTCCGTCCATGACATAGAGTAACTTGCCTTTGACATACTCGAGGTCTGGGGAAAAATAATGAAGCGGATTTCCATTAAAAATTACCGGCGACAGAACGATCAAGATGAATATCAGTAATATGTAAATCCGGTATTTCTGCCACAGTCTAATTGGTTCAATTGATTCCATCCCCCGTATGTTATTTACCAGAGCCAAACTTGTCAATAAACAATTATCACGATTCGGTTATCGTTCTGTTGATTGTAAAACAGGCTCCGGTGAAAAAAGCCGTCCGTTTCCGCCTCGGCTATTATTGAAGAGAGGATGAGAATTCCTGTTCATTTCTTGCGCAAAATTCCGATAAGATAAAGATAGATTACAGTCTTCACAAAAAGGAGATTGTGGTTGTTGGATGTATGCGAAAACTGATAGGTGATCAATAGATAATCTTCAAACAGGAGGTGTTATGAGAAATTTATTATTGACTCTGGCTCTGATCGCGATCCTTTGCGCTACCGTGTCGGCTCAAGCTGTTAAGCCGATAACTTTTTATGCTGGTGGTGGCACATCAATCCCCAGTGGGGATTTTGGATTAATGCAAAAGAATGGGTATCATGGATTGGGAGCGGTTGGATTCAACGTCGCTCCGATGATTCAATTCATGTTGAAGGGTGAGTACCATTCCTGGAAGACTGATAATCCTCTCTTGGGATTTGATTTCAGCACAATGTTTTTTGGTGGATCCTTTCGTTTTAGCCCAAATTTGCCAGTTTCCCCAATTAAGCCGTTTGGTATAGCTGGTGGTGGTTTGGCTTCGAGCAAAACTCAGGTTGTTGTCCTCAATAATAATATTGGAGATGTGACCTCATCGAATTTCTATTTTGAAATCGGTGGTGGGCTTGACTTTAAGATTGCCCCAATGGCATCCCTCTTTGTACAGGGCCGCTTTGTCTCGATCAACTACGGTGGCGGATCATTAAATTATATTCCGATAACCGTTGGTCTTAAATTCTAAATTGATTAATTTGCCGCCCGATAGTAAATGATCGGGCGGTGAGAAAATTGGTTATGATGAACAAGAAGAAAATATCTTATATGCCACTTCACACCTATGGCATGTTGCTTTTGGCAATGATGCTGATTTTGGGTTGTAGTCGCACCAACCAACGTCAGACCGTTGAGACTTCTCCGCAATTATCAATTGTTGATTCGCTTTTGGGGGAAGAGTATTTGGTCGATCTGTGTCAGAAGAGTTTTCGCCCACCGTTAAAATTTGAACCGGCGGCCGATTCGATTTTGGATTTGATTCGCCATAACATGAGCCTGGATTTAGAGGTCGAGGGATCTTTGGTCCTTAATAACTGTTTTCTTGATGAAGCGAATCATGCCGGGCTCTTGGTAACGGTCGTTCAGGGTCTGAATTTGAAATCGGATACAAACAGCTTTATGGCGGAATATCGCCAATCGTTTCATGAGCTTTTTGGATGGGCGAATGTCAACGAGAAGGATTTATGGGTTGGAGATGTTTTCATAAAAAGTTTCACTATTGCCGGAGATCAAAACATTCATTTGAAGTTACTCTGTATGTCACAATCAGGAAATAGCATGGAGTTGAATTATTTTTGTCCTACCGAATTATATCCGCAGTTGTCCAGCCGGTTCGAGTCATCGGCGGCATCAATCAGGTTGATGACGCCGACATTCTAATTTTTGTAAATTTCTTGAATATGAAATAGGTACTTCGGGTGCGGTCAGGATCAATTAGGCTTGTCTTGAACCGGCCGACTAAAAGCCCTCGATCTGATCGGTTGGGATACCCGTCTCAGCCAGCATCACCGGAATATTATCGTCGATACGATAAATGGTTTGGCTATCTTCGGTAATAATACCCTCGGTAAGCGATTCCTTTAAGATGTTGCCTTCTTTGTCTGAGATTTTCCCGTCAGCGATCCGACTGTTGAGCAGTTCCAGTTTATCGGCAGATAACATTTTGACCGGCTTTTTAGTCAGCGGGCAACAGAGTATTTTCAGAAGTTCTTCACTTATTGGCACGATTGACATCCTTATTTCTGATTATATTTTACCTGAAAATCGGAAATTATATATCTCCTGTCAACTGAAATCGGATGAGTTCATATATATGGTAGATCAGTTTTCCATCAGGTCATATTCACCGGTTTAATCCGCAAAATAAATAAGTCTGGAAGTTTGTTTTCATTCGTTTTAAGATGTTGACATCCCGGTCAACTCTGCCTATATATCCGGCTCAAACGCTGTTTTTGATGTGAGGAACTTATGAAAGACACAGTGCTGAAACTACTCCCTGAATTAAATGAGATCAAAGACAATTCTCTTAGAGAAAAGGTCATCGCATGCTGGATCGAAGCGATTGATTTCCGAGGCTGGACCGAGGAACTTTTGAGTTCAATGCCGTTCACCCTATTGGCTGAGAATGTTAATATTACCTTTATCGATCATGTCCGTGCGGTATGTCTCATGTGTTTGGCTTGTGATGATGTGCTGACCGACATACATGGTGCGAACAAGACTCCGATCAATCGTGACTACCTGATCGCCGGGGCGCTTTTGGCCGACGTTGGCAAGCTCTGCGAATTTGAAGTCATTGATAATAAGCCGGTCAAATCGGATTATGGGAAACATATCAGGCATCCGTTTTCCGGTGTTGGTCTGGCCTTCAAGCATGATGTGCCATCGGAAGTGATGCATATCATTGCGACTCATTCCAAAGAAGGGGCTGGAGAAAAGCGCCTTCCGGAAGGTATCATTTTTCACCATGCCGATTTTATTGACTTTGAACTGGTCAAATAGTTCCGAACTCAGGGCAGTTTGATCTTTTGAATAAAGGTGCGATGATGTCACAGAATCTGGTCGAAAAAATTGCCCAAAAATTTGCCGTTGATTTGCCTCCCGGCACAACGGTGAAAAGTGGCGACTATATATTTATCCAACCGGGACATGTTATGACGCATGATAATACCGGTGCGGTTATTCCAAAATTTCAGGCGATTGGAGCCGATCAACCGGCTAACCGTCGTCAACCGGTTTTTGCCCTCGATCATAACGTTCAGGATAAATCGGACAAGAACCTTGCGAAATATGCCGGTATTGAAAAATTTGCCTCAGATCGGGAGATCGATTTTTACCCCGCCGGGCGGGGGATTGGTCACCAGATTATGTGCGAGGAGGGGTATGCCTGGCCGGGAACGATGATGGTCGCATCCGATAGCCATTCCAATATGTACGGTGGGTTGGGTTGTTTGGGTACCCCTATTGTCAGAACCGATGCGGCGGCAATTTGGGCGACGAGTAAGACATGGTGGTTGGTTCCTCAGGTGGCCCGGGTCGAACTGAATGGAAAGCTGAATCAGGGTGTTACCGGAAAGGATGCCATTCTGTCTCTATGCGGCCATTTTAATAATGATGAGGTATTAAATCATGCGATTGAGTTTGTTGGGTCTGGGGTCATTTTTCTATCGATAGATGACCGCCTGACGATTGCCAACATGACAACCGAATGGGGTGCTTTGGCCGGGCTGTTTCCGACCGATTCGGAAACCTTGTATTGGTTGCGGCAAAGAACCGATAAGATTGCCCAGCGCGGTTTTGCCCGGGTGCCATCGGATGTTGATGGAGATGGAGCTCACCCTCGGATGAATCACACTCGGATCGATCGCCTCGAAGAAAATATAATGATCCCGGATGCCGATGCCCAGTACGCCAAGCGGCTTAAAATTGACCTGTCCAGTATAACTCCATCTGTCTCCGGCCCCGGACATGTCAAGAAGATGAGACCGGTAGCGGAGATGGCCAAAGAAAAGATCGCGATCAACAAAGCGTATCTTGTCTCCTGTGTCAACAGCCGGGTCGATGATCTGGCGGCGGCGGCAGAGGTGATGAAAGGTAAGAAGGTATGCGACTCGGTCAAATTTTATGTGGCCGCCGCTTCGGATGAAATCCAAAAGGAGAGTGAGGAGCGGGGCGATTGGCATGCTATCGTGAAGGCCGGTGCGATCCCATTGCCACCCGGATGCGGTCCATGTATCGGACTGGGAACCGGACTTCTTGAAGAGGATGAGGTTGGCATCTCCGCCACCAATCGTAATTTTAAGGGTCGGATGGGTGCTAAATCGGCTGTGGTTTATCTGGCTTCTCCGACGGTCGTGGCCGCCTCCGCTCTGGCCGGGTATATAACCGGTCTGGATGAACATCAGCTGGTTGAGATTAAGGCTGAGATTGAGAGTGCCGAGATTGACGTTGCCGAAAAAACGGATCCGGTTCGGATTATGGCCAAAGTCCCCACCCGGATGGATGGCGATCTGATATTCTGCCATCAGGATAACCTCAATACCGATGGGATTTACCCCGGCAAATATACTTACATTGATGATTTCAGCGCCGAACAACAGGCCGAAGTTGTCATGGAAAATTACGATCCGGAATTTGCCGGTATGGTAGAGAAGGGTGATATTCTGGTTGGCGGATTCAATTTTGGGACCGGTTCGTCGCGTGAGCAAGCGGCTACAGCCTTGAAACATCGAGGAATTCAACTTGTCATCGCTGGATCTTTTTCTGAAACGTATAAGCGAAACGGCCTGAATAATGGTTTTCTATCACTTGAAATTCCGGAATTGGTAAACGATTTGAGGCGGGAGTTTGGCCAAAATGAATTAACGATCAAGACCAAGCTAAAAGCAGAAATTGATTTTGAAGCATCAACTTTGTCTGTCAATGGGAAAAAGTATCGCTTTAGCCCAGTTGGATTAACCGCTCAGGAGTTGTATTTAATTGGTGGTTTGGAAAACTGGGTGAGGGATAAAATCTCAAAATAATAAACAGTTCGGAGAGAGTAATAATGGAAAAGTCGTTGTCGCGTCAAATGGCTGAGTTTGCCGTCGGCCTTAAATATGAAGATATCCCTGAAAAGGTTGTGCTTGAAGTAAAGCGTTATATTTATGACTCAATCGGTTGTGCTTATGGCGGATACCACACAAAAGATGTCAACATAATCAACGATATCTATGGGCAAATGGCTGGAACCGGTGAGGCTACCGTGATCGGTTTTGGAAGAAAAATCCCGGCGGTTAACGCTACCCTGGTCAATTCACTCATGATTCGGGCGTTGGATTTCAACGATATATATTGGAAAGAGGACCCGTCGCATCCATCCGATCTGATGCCGGCCGCTTTCTCCGCCGCCGAGCTGGTTGGTGCCGATATGAAGTCGGTTATTACGGCAATTGTTCTGGCGTATGAATTTGAACAACGGATGTGCCTGTTTGCCGTTCCCGGAGTTCGTGAACGGAAGTGGCATCATGCGACACTAACGCAATTTGTCTCACCGATTGTGGCTGGCAAGGTCATGGGATTGACGGTTGATCAGATGGTCAACGCCATCGGTATCAGCGGATCCCACAACCATACTATCGGCTGTCCGACGGCCGGAAAATTGACCATGATGAAAAATATGGTCGATCCGATGGCGGTTCAAAGTGGCGTTTTGGCCGCTCTGATGGCGCAGAAGGGGTTCAGCGGAACCGAGGCGGTAATTGAGGGAAAAGAGGGTCTGATGGATGTTTATGGACCTGATTGGGATATCAATATGTTAGTTGGCGGGCTGGGGGAGAGCTACAAAATCCTTGAATGCAGCATGAAGGCCTTTCCGACCGAAGCCTTGACGCATACGCATCTCTCTGCAACACTTAAGGTTGTTAAGGAGAACAAGATATCCTACGACCAGATCGAAGAGGTTACCGTAACTTCCATTGCGCGCGCTTGTGATATCCTGTTTGATTCACATAAATATCGTCCTGAATCGCGTGAAACGGCGGATCACTCCTTGCCTTACTGTATCGCCGCCGCGTTAGTCGATCACAAGGTCACGACGCAAAGCTTTTCTGATGAGAAACTTAAGGATGAGAGAATCTGGAAAGTGATTGATAAAATTAAGGGAGTGGCTTCGGAGGAGTTTGAAAAGATGTTTCCGGCCAAGCAACCATCGCGAGTTAAAGTCAGAACGACCGATGGTCAGGAATTCGAGGAGTATCTCGAATATCCAAAAGGTGATCCGCGGGAACCGATGAGTATGGATGATTTGGAGGCGAAGTTTAATGGGTTGTCGTCTGCGCTCTTGAACTCTGATCGACAGAGAGAGATCAAGGATATTATCTTCTCGTGCGAAACGATGTCATGTGCCGATTTTATGGGCAAGCTGACCGTTTGA
>JAUUYJ010000281.1 GCA_030588275.1 Candidatus Zixiibacteriota bacterium
GTCACTTGATGTAAACTCCATGCTTGAATAATATGATATTATCGAATCTTGGTAACCAGACACACCGTCGAACAGTTTAACTAATACGACGCTGTCGGAGTACTCCTCAATTGGAAAATACATAGCGATACCAATATCGGCGATGGAATCACGATTGACATCACCAAGTAATATTTCTATATCATATGTTGGTTCATCTATTGTTGTTTCAAACAGGATTGAGTCGAGACTGCTGGAGTATAATGTTACATTATTCCCTGATCGGAATAAGACTTCCGGGATGCCGTCATAGTCAATGTCGCAAATATCGAAGTCGTCGATGCTCTGACCGTTGTCAGGGATGGTGATTGCGATCTCCTCCTGCAAGGCAAGCCCAGAGGCTATGGTAGTCAAATTGAAAACAGCAGTTATAACAATAATGAATGGTAATATACGGCAATTCATATCAGACCTCCCCAGTTAATATAAATGACGTATATATCCGGAATTTGTCAATATAAATATTGGACCTGAAGGGCAGGTCTAATGTGCACAATACGGATAATATAAAGTAGGTATCTCAGGAGCTAAATATAGGTTTTACCCGAGCTACCGCTACAGCTTATTAATATTAAAACCGCTTGGTGAATTTCTGCGGGTCAACCAGCCCCTTTTCTACCAGTTTGAGGCGATCTTCCAGAATTTTAACCGTGTCGGCTAATTCTCCATCAGACCGATTATCAGCTGTTTCCATTCCCGGCCCCAATGAATCCGACGACAATTCAAGAACCGCCTTGTGAAGCAGATCAATGCGCCGAGTCATGGCGGCGATGGTTTGCAGAACCTCCTCAACTCTGATATCAAGGTTGTTCATCGCTTTTCTGGTCTCTGAATTCAACTCTTCGGAGCTACGAATAGAGTTTTTGAGACGGGTTAGGTCTTCCTCGGCTGTAAAACTTTTTTGAGAAAGTGATGCTAATTGAGAGTTAATTTCCGGCAGGTTTTCATCAAGGATACTGCCAATGGCATCAATGCCGTCAACCAGCTCATCGGTTGGCGATTTGCTTCGTCCCATTATTTATCCTCCCGGCTTTCTTGAAGCCATAAAATGCAAGTTTTCGCGCAACGGCAAAACGAATGTTATTGGTTGGCGATCCGAGTACTACAACGGTGATCTCTCGCCCGCTTTTATCCCGCATTATCGTTGCCAGACAGTAATCAGATTCTAAGATAAAGCCGGTCTTTCCGGCCAGTACTTTCCAGCGTGAGCGAACGAGTCGATTGGTATTGATGAACCGTTTATTACGATTCCTTTTGTTTTGCAACTTACACTTGTAGATATATTTGGATGAGGCCTGTTTAATAAAGGGATAAGCCATCGCTGACCGGATTAGAATAGCAACGTCAGCGGCGGTCGAGACGTTTCGTTCGTCCAATCCGGTGACCTCATACAGCTTGGTATTCATCATCCCCAAAGAGATCGCCTTTTTATTCATGCGCTTGATAAAAAGTTGTCTGGCCACGCCGGAAGCGGTGGCAATCGCCCGGGCGGCCCGATTATCTGAGGCAATAAGGGCGGCGAACAGAAGGTCGCGGGCACGGTACGCCTCCCCTTTGTAAACACGAGACTTGGCCGATTTATAACAGTCCCGAGCTGAGATATAAACTGTTGTATCCAGGTCAGGGTTAAGATCGAGATATACCATCGCCGTCAACAGTTTAGTCAACGATGCAATTGGCCTTTGTCGTTGCGGTCGTTTGCTGAAGATCCAGGCATCAAGGTCATTATCAACAACTAAGACAGATCGTGCATTGAGAGACAGACCCCGTGTCGAACAGATACCCAGATCAAATGCAATCTCTTCCGGAGAAGGAGACGCATAATTGTGCCGTTCCGGTTCGTCCGCTTCAATCCCATAAACAGATAGATAGACGACGATAAGCAAAAAAGAGATTATCGAATATCGAATAATCTTGCTCATTATTTATATCTGATCCATTTCATGATTTCAGGCAGGGTGGCTCTCTTACCGGTCATTAAAATACCCATGCGGAAAACTCGTGCGGAGAGCCAAATCAGGCCAAGCGAAAAGGCCATAGTCGCCAGTACGCCAATTGTCGCGTCGAGAACTATCGGGTTGGCCAAACTAAAACTGTCCGGAACTGAAATATTTAGCCGGGCGATCATCATCGTGGGAGTCAAGGGAGGGATAAAAGACATTACTCTGGTAACTGTGGAATCGGGGTGTTGGACGATGTACATTAACACAAAAATCGGGAGCATAAGAGACATTGTGATCGGGAAAATAAACCCCTGAGTCTCCTTGTCGGTATTACAGATTGAGCCGATCAGGGCAAACATCGTTGAATACATGACATAGGCGGTCAGCAAAAACAGCACGAAGAATGTCATCAGAACCGGGTTAAATAAAATATCTGAGACCTGAGGCGGGATATCCATCGAGCCTCGGAACAAAAACAGAATTGCACCCATCGTACCCCAAGCGGCAACCTGTGTCAGGCTGGCGGCCCCAGTCCAAAGACCTTGCCCATCATAAGCTGAAATGGGGAGACTGAAGAGATCAGGACTTCCATGATCCGAGAACTCTTTTCTTCAATGACCGATCGCATCAGAATCTGGCCAAACCCGATGACCGAAGAAAAAACGATCATTACAAAGATCAAGGCGCCAAAGTAGGTAGCCATAAAGTCCCGGGTTTTTCCGCCTGGTGCTTTCTGAATCATATTGGTGCGACGGGTAATATCCAAAACGGTATCGACATCAATATTAATTTCAGAACTCTCCAACCTGAGGGTACTGAGTATTTCTGATATACGACGGTCGAATCGCTTGGAAGCGTTGAAATTTATTGCTTTGGAAACCATCAAGACCGAATCGTTTTTCTCGGCATCGGGAAAAATAACGATGTATCGGGTTAGATTCTTGGTTTGAATCAGCGTGTCAAGTGATGCACGTAAAGAGTCCATCAAACTGAAGCTGGACCCACTCAATTCATAGATTTGGCTTAGAGTAAAAGCGACAGCAGTCGAATCATCCTCCAATTTGTATCGCTCCATAGCGGTTGCCAACTCTTGCCCCAGCCCACGGCCATCGGCATCAATTATTGAATAAGAGGCAGAGTCATCGGAGCTACGGGTTGCGAGAAAAGCGGGAAGCATGGTAATTAAAACCATAAATATCGGAGTCAGGAAGATACCGACAATAAACGATTTCTTCTTTACAACCTGTGCATACTCGGCCATAAAGATGGTCATCAATTTATTCATTGCTCTCCCCGCTCTCCACCGTAGCCGAAACTGTATTGGATTCACTCGGTCCGGCCAGGCTTAAAAATATATTGTAAAGCGATGGTTCGACCCGTTCGTATTTAATAATATTGACCCTTTCGGCAATCTCCTTCAGGAGGTTATTACCACTTGATTTTTCGGTAAGAGCGAGCTCAAAATAATTGGTGAATTTGGAGACAGATCTTACCTGGGGAAGGTTA
>JAUUYJ010000105.1 GCA_030588275.1 Candidatus Zixiibacteriota bacterium
AAGCCGTTGACACGGCAGGTTGGTAAGGTCGTATCGATCACAGCCGAGGTATCAATCCGCATCGCAAAAGTAGAGTCAGTAAAGACCCAAAGAATCGGTTGGCGATGGATAACATTAGTATCAAGATCTATATCAATCGCCGTGTAAATGCCGGTATAATCACCAATAAGATCCTGCAGGCCAAACTCCGGACTAGTTCGAAAAATCCACCCGTAATCCTGTTTCATCTGGTTTCCGGCAGTATCTTTAACCGACGCTAAGATTCGAGGGCGTACAAGGCTGTTGATGCCGGGAACATTGTTTAATGTTAGTGTGATACGATTTCCGCTATAAGTTACAGTACCGTAAGTACTGTCATCAATGAAAATAGTTGAGTCATTGATCGAACTCGGATCAAGTGGCTCAGAAAAAACGGCCTCAATTATAACGGAGCGAACGACTAAAATTTCACCACTATCGGGAGTAGTTGAAATTATGCGTGGTCCAACAGTGTCGATAACCGGCGGGTCGTATGATTCCAGCGGATTCCCTGACTCTTCACTACAAGAAAGATAAGTGATGATGACTCCGCTCAGAATAACTAACGGCAACCAGCGCATCCGGCTTATATTGTGTACCAAAACATTAACCACCTTTAAAATAAAGGACGTTGATGGTCTAATCAAAACTAATCAAGCACAAAATATTTATTGCATACTTTTTAGTCAACACTTAAATCCTAAATTGCCAGTTTCAAAAACACACAATGTGTGTTACGGACAGGCCGCACATGGTGCATCCCCTCCCTTGAAGACGAAGTTTATCAGATAGACGGCATCACCGACGTTTGACAAATCATCACAGTTAGCATCACCCGCTTCGATTGGATTCGGGGCATCCCCTCCTTTGAAAACAAAATTGATGAGATAAACCGCGTCACCAACATTGGCCAGGTCATCCCCATTGGCATCACCACACAAAAATGCTGGTGGCGTCAGTGGAACAACATGGTCACTCATCCATTGTTTTCCCATGTCGATATTCAGCTTCAGATCAGCCATTGACTTTTGCTGGGCCAAAGGTGGCGCACCATTTTGAACCGTCGTTATGATGGTAAAAATATTTAAGGTGTCACCCGGGTTAAGCGTGTAATTATAGAAGTAGGTCATGATCGTATTCAGATCGGCACTATCTGCTAAAATACCATAGCCGGGATTTTGGATCAACCCATCTGTGACCGTCGGCTCCCATGCGGAGTACGGGAACAGGTAGGTTTCGTTGTCGATTACATAGGCACTATACGGTTCTACTGTGGAATCAATTGTTGATGGGTTATTGACATAATAAGCAATCATCGCCATCCCACCGGAACGGGTGTTGTTTGGCTGGCATCCCGATCCATCGGTATCGGTTCCGCGTGTGTAGATTAGCCTTGACTCCGAATCATATCCGCCGGAATTGTACGGGTAGGGGATTTCATTCGGAATGTCCCAGTCGATAGCCTCACAAATCGCCACTCCGGAGTGAGTCAAGCCATCGTATGAGTAAACGCGCAATCGCTGTATGATAAATTCACAACTGTCCGGATTTTTTGGAGCCCACCACTTCTTCTCCATCCCGATTTTCAGGTCGGGCGTAACAAATGTCCCCGACTCGTAAATATCATAATCAGCTGTTGTTTGAGTTGGGACCGGTAAATTGCCATCTTTGACCAAAATGAATGGATCATCCCCATACATAGCATAATAGGCAACCATCTCGCTCCCGTCATGATAACTCAAAAGCGGCGAACCATCGTAGAGGTAAACATCGGCATTCGGGTCGCAGTCGCCTGAAAGAGAATAATCCATCGTATATCCCTCGGAACCGGATTTGCCAAAATTCCCATTAGCACCAACGATTAAATTAAGGCAAGTTGTCGAAATTGTGTCCCATGTTGGGAGCATGGTGGCGCAGGTATCACCTTCACAGGTATAGAATGGCCCTTCCGGATTCCCTCCCAGCGATAAACAGCATACGGGATCGAGCATCTGGCAACTGTTATCCGGGAAGCAACAGGCCTCAATCGAACTACACACTTTCCCAAGACCCTGCGGGGTGCCGCCCAAGCCGACACATTCCAGCGGATCGAGCATAAGGCAAGATTCATCCGGCATACAACAGGCCTCAAAAATTACCTGAGCAGGTTCACCATTAATGACAAAGGCAAGATCCAGGGCTCCCCGGCACTCATACGTCATAGTACCATCAAGTTGGAAATTGCTACCACTAACAATTATGGCAATCCACTCCGGATTATAATCCGGCACAGTTACTCGCGCCCACTGGTCTTCAAAAACAAATTCGCCGGAGTAGATGACCTCTCGGTCGATATATAGCGCTTCGTTCTCCCCCGGCAAAGGTGGCATACTATCGTTGGGTGGTTGGTCAATTGACCACTGATCAGTGGACCAGCCTAAGGCAAAGTCGAGATCGGCAGTCGGACCATCAAAAATCATGGCGGAAAAGTAAAGCTCCACATTTCCAGTCCGATCCACGTCATAAGGTTGATTGTAGTACCAAAGAGCATACTGATCGCTGGATGGGTAATAATACCAACTTCCGTTACCATAAACAGGGAAACCATCACCCACAGTAACCACACCGCCACTGGTTATCCACAATTCAAAGAAGCCCGTTCTTGCTGCGCTGGAGGGTTCATAAAGTTCCTTCCAATTCTGGTTATCAACAGCATCAAAAACAGCATTGTCATTGAAATTGTCCAGAGTCGATTTCCAGCCCCAATGGGATGACCCGGGATTGGACAGATTTGCCTGAATTGTCAACCAATAGATATTTCCGTTATACTGATAAAACCAATCTATCGAGTCAAGACACAGGTCATACTGATAATGGAATAGGTGGTCACTGTGATGGATATGTTCAGGGTCGGTGCCGGGATCGTACCACCCTTCCCAAATACCGGTACTATCCAGTGTTATTTCCAGATCATCGGGGAAAATCGTTCTCTGCCACAATCGATTCCCGGGACGGCTGTATGGTGTCCCCGGAGGGTTCGCAGGTATGTCAGCGTAAATACTAACGACATAGCTCAATACAGTTCCTTCGTCCCCACTACGCCACGAACCCCACCAGTGGATATCTTTCACCCAGCCGGTTTCCGAACACTGCCAATCGTCCGCGGCGGCCGCAGGAAGAGTTGAATTAACTATAAATCCGCTATCGTTGGGCAGTTGAGGAAAATGCATTTTGTGCGTGTCGCCCGGTGTCCAGGTGCAGGGGAGTGGATCGCATCCAGCATCGTTGGTTTCCCCGTTTACCCAATACAGCGGATGCTGTGCCGGAGGAGTCGAATAATCATGCCATTCCGTCCAACCAGACTCCATATTCCACCAGACATTACAGGTATCGGCCGTGCCACCATCAAAAGCGATTGAGGGAAATGGTCCAACTCCATTATCTGAATATTCGATTCCAGCATAAAACGGCCCAGTAACACAGCATGCAGTTGGGAACTGGAAGGTCCCAACATTGGGACTGCTGTATGACGCCTGATCGCATAGTACCGTGTAGCGACACAACTCGGCTCCCGGTCCCACACACAAACCGCCCTGATTATCATAAATGACAATATCAACCTGAAGCGGCCATTGATAACTGCCGGGATCAAACAGGGTGAAGGCAAAAGATTCGATACTAAACGGGTATGTCGGTGAATCGGGGCAACTGGCCGGGTCGAAGTAGGTTACGACCGAATTACCCGGTTGCCATCCTGGAAACCAGCCGGCCATCGCCCCCGCTTTGGCCAGACTGCACATCCCTCGATATTCGGCAAGCTGAAGATCGGGTGGTTGCTCAATATTGATTACTCTGGGAGGTCGAGGGTTAAAACCAGCATTTGTTATGGAAAATAGGAAGAGCCCGACAAGAAGCGAAAGAATCACCTTCTGTAACATAATTTTTCCTCCCAGAAATGGCCCGATATTTTGGCGCATAAGCTGAAAGCATCCAAGACGAGCCATGAGGTAAATATTCAGTTGTTTTCTATATCTGCCCTGTTTTAAATATCCCTGAGACTATTTAATGATAGCTATTTACACCCTTTTTGTCAAGAAATATGATTTATCGGATTTGTGAACAGCGGTTTGCAAATAGCCACAAAAGAGCCAATATCATTTGCGTTGATTACACAACCGGCGGTTACTGACATGCCACGAAATAATTATATGAGTAGAATCAGTTTGCGCAAAGAACTGTTGACAAATTTGAGGAACAGAAATATCATAATATAATGACTGCGCAAAACCGGATTAATTCATGGAATAATTATCGGCTCCAAATATGTTTACTCTTTGCCGTAATAATTATCTCACCGGTCATTTACAATCTGTTCCCTCTCCACTTTTTTTCACCCGACATCCAATATGTAAAAGCGAAGGTTTTGCAAGTCCTGCAGGGGAATCTGTTTGAAGATCCGATTACCGGCTATCCGACAATGCACCCTCCTTTTTACCATTACTTTCTGGCGCTACTATCGCTTGTTGGGATACCAATTGATATCTCGTTACTGTTGGTCACAATCTCAAATGTCCTGTTGATTTTCTTCTTTGTCTTCAAAATCATCGAGCGACAATTTGATACCGGAACCGCCTTTGTCGTCACCCTGGCGGTGCCGTTTATAATTGAGTTCATGGGATGTAGCTACTTATTTCTTGCCTCCGCCTTTTTCTTTTCGATCCCGATATTTTTGGCCGGAATATTTTTATATCTAAAGCATAACCGAACAACCCGGCAAGCGATCCTGTCCGCCTTCCTCTGGGGTTTGGCCTATCTGATCTCACCGATATATGTTTTTCTTATTGGCTTTACTCTGCTTTACGAACTTCTCATCAGCCGTAACTATCGCTTTTTTATCACCGCATCGCTGACTCTATTGGTAACGTTAATCCCCTTTTTCTACCAGCTATACGTTATATATTCACGGAATCTATTTGGAGCATCAACATTCGCTCTATGGCGCGGCCTACCTGATGGTCAGTTCATTTATGGCCTGATTATAGCGATCCTATCACCCATTCACAAACAGTTAGCCAGCCCATTCGTTTGGATCGCCTTGACCGTTTCGTTGGTCGGAATTTTCGGCGCATTTAGATTTCGCGCTCAGGAACAGCACAGGGGAAATATCAAATTTGTGATAATTGCGGCGGTCGCCTACCTGTTCACTTATTATCATTTTCAGCCACAGTATGCGATCCGGATACAGTTTTTCCTCTCCATATTTCTGTTCGCTTTTGCCGTTGCACTATTTCAACCGATTGCATGGAAAAAGATTTGGCCCATTATCATTGTCGCACTAATAGTTGGCTCTGGTGTTTACGTTTTATTTGATCGCGTCACTCATCAATACGGTTCGCAACAAAAAGCTCTCAGAGATTATACGCGAACGCGGGATCGCTTCGGCAGGGAGTTTGAGAAATTTGTTCTACCCAACGAAATGATCCTTGCTTCCCATGGAACCTACCGGCATTATATTCTCCCCTGGCATCCGGTCCGGGGATTAATGGCTTATAAATCAGGTGAATATTTTCAGCTACCCAGCGCTTTGGCTGAGTCATTAAAAGAGGATTACCGGGTGGTGTTAAATTGCACCAACCGGGAATGCCTGAGCAGAATTTGTAGCAAACATCAGATCAATATTGCGGTTGCTTACTCGGCCGATTTAAAATTTCCGGTCTTTCAGTTCATAGACAAAAACTGGCAAAAGATTTATGATGGCCAATATTTCAGAATCTATCGACGGCCATAAAAGAACCGACCACTCACCAAGTGGTGCATCCTGTCATTACCATTTTTCCATCTCTGTTGAAATCTCCTATCGCTTATAACAAAAATAGTATCCCCAGAATATTAGACTCAATATATCCATTTTGCCCACTACGGAAAGTTTTTTCTATATGCTAAAATGGATCAAGCCAATATATAATAATATTATTTTGGTAATAATATTAGCCTAAAGCACAGCACATTGAATTACCGGCTGTCGGGATCCTCAGAGCATCAGCTCAAAATTTCCTCAATCAACTTTATCTCCGGAGCCAATTGATGCTCACGCGCCGATGACAAGGCATTGTTCAGTAAGGTCAACCCCTCTTTGGTATCATCATCAGTCTTACCATGCTTAAGTAAAACCTCTCCCAACAACGCCTTTAGATGAATTGTCATTTGGCTATTGCCAATCTTTTCGATCCCGGCATAAGCATCCTGAAGTTGCCTTAACCCGGTGTTGTACAACCCCTCACAGGCGGTAATAGCGGCCAGTCCGGCATTGGACATTATCAGAGCGGTTTTCTCGCCAATCTCGCGAGCTATCGACAATGCTTTGGTGGCATGAGTGCGACAGTTCTTATAATCTTTGCAATAGAAACATATATTGACCAAGGCTAAGTGAATATGGGCAACGTTTCGATTCATGCCGGCTTTTTCGGCGATCTCAAGCGCCGCCTGAAAACTTTCGACCGCCACCTCAATCTCACGATTAAAGAAGCGAGCCGACCCAATCTGTACCAACGCATCGGTTTCAACCAACGGATTATTTATTTCGCGGGAAATGGTCAACGCTTTCTCGGCCGATTCGAGGGCCAATTCGACATCCCCCATCGTTAGGTGGGCCTGACTCAAATTAACCAGAGCCAACGCATAGCTGGACCGATCATTTAATGAATCGAAAATTTCTGCCGCCGAATTAAGACGGGCCGCCCCCTCTTTATGATTGCCTGACTGAAGTTGTATCAACCCGATATTAAGGTTTTGCCGAGCCGACAAAGCCTTATCCCCAATCCGATCTGATATTTCAAGCGATTTCTCGTACTGTTCCCGCGCCTCATCAAATTGGCCTCGGAAGTAATGAACATTTCCGATGTTGGCCAGGCAGGAAGCCTTAAGTGACATATTTTTGTTCTGCTCGGCTATGTTAATGCTCTCTTCATACAGATCAATCGCCCGATCGTAATCTCCTTTGCGAGAATAGGCGATCCCCATGTTTTTTAACGCTTCCCCGATCCGTTCCTGATCGTCAAGCTTGCGGCTGATCTCCAAAACCCGATCAAAATGGAAAATGGCATCATCAAATTTGGCCTGTGGCTGTAATATCGAGATTAAGACTCCCAGAGATCGAGCTTCACCGTTGTAATCTTTGGTCTCTTTATGAATCTGCAACGCCGCCTTAATATCTTTCTCCGATTCATCCCAGCTAGATTGTTTAGCATGCAGGATCGCCAAAAGGCGCAGGAGTTTTGCTTCATCCGCCTTGCTCTCTTTGGCACGAGCCTTTTCCAAAGCGGTCAAGAGCTCATTCGAGGCACCCTCAAAGTCACCATTATATATCATAATCTCGGCTAACCCAGCTTTGGCGACCAAAAGATCCGGCTCCTCGGTCAGAGCCAATTGGTACAATCCCTCAGCGACCTCGATATCGCTCCGATCGTTCTTGTGCCGGAAATGATATCGTGCCTTCAGATAATTTTCATACGCCCCAGCCGTTTGCGTTAGTGAGGTGCCGATTTCGGCCCGTTCAATAACCGATTGCTCCAGTTGCAATGCCTGACTGATCCCCTGAACCAACCCTTTTTTAATTTTTGGTAAGTTCTCAATCGACTCTTCCCAACGCTTGGCCCAGACGTTATCTCCACTTTTGACATCGACCAATTGAGCCGAGATGCGTAAAACATCACCAGCCTTATGAATTGAACCATCCAGAACCAGTCCGACATTTAGCTGACCACCAATCTCCTCCAGCTCAGCATCGGAATCGCGATATTTCATGATCGATCGCATCGAAGCGACCCGCAAGGTTCCGACCCTGGTCAAATCGACGATGATATCTTCGTTCAAACCCTAACTTAAGTATTCATCATCGGGCGATCCGATATTTTTCAGATACATAACCGCCAGCGATTTGACAAGAGGTTGAATCAGGCCGGATTCAAGCATAACAGATTGAGCCGGCACGGTCGGTTGCCGAAATTGAGCAATGTCGTTTTTCAAAGCCTCAGCCGACTGATACCGATCATCAGGCTTCTTGGCCAAATTTTTATCCATAATCGGCTGAAGGGCCGCCGTGATATTCCGGTTTATCTCCTGCAACTTAGGTGGTTGCTCATTGACGATGGCATACAATGTTGCCGGAATATTGGCCGATTTAAACGGTAGCCGCCCGGTTAACATTTCGTAGAAAACAACTCCGAGGGAAAACAGGTCACCACGATGATCCGACTCCTGCCCCTGACCCGTTTCGGGTGACATATAGCTGACGGTCCCGATGGTCATGC
>JAUUYJ010000258.1 GCA_030588275.1 Candidatus Zixiibacteriota bacterium
ACGACTCAGTCGCTGCCACCCTCCATCCCACCCTCACTCTTGCGCCGCTGACAATTGAAAAGATAATGCGGGATCGATCCTGGATTGGGAGTTCGCCGAGTAACCCGTTCTGGTCTGAAGATAGTCGTCAGTTATTCTTCAAATGGAACCCGGAAAATGAGGATGACGCTCCCTACTACAGTATCGATTATTTAGGAAAAAACAATCCCCAACCGGTCAATCCGGAAAAGTACCAAAACCTCCCGGCCCGGCGTGGTGCTTACGACCGAGATCATAATCGTAAACTGTACAGCAAAAACGGAGACCTCTTCCTTTACGATATCCAAGAAAAGAAGACGTTTCAAATTACCAGCCGACTGACACGGCAATCCCGCCCCCACTTCAGTCATGACGAAAAGCTGGTAATTTATATTGAAGAGAATAATCTGTTCAGATGGGATATTGAAACCGGTGCCACAACTCAGCTAACCGATTTCAGGTCAGGAGAAGCATCAGGTCAAAAGGAGAAACCGCAATCGGACCATGAACAATGGCTGAAAAGGCAACAATTACAGCTGTTTGAAACTATGCGCCATGATCAGAAAACAAGTAAAGCAAAAGAGGCAGGAGAAGAAAAAGAATTAAAAGATTACAAATCAGAACAGGTCAGACATCCACTCAAAATATATATCGGTCATCAGGAAGTTTCCAATCCAACCCTCTCCCCGGATCAGAAATTCATAACCTTTCTTTTAGAACAGCATCCGACCGATCTGCAATACACAATCGTTCCGGATTATCTGACCGAATCCGGCTTTACCGAAAGCCTGAGCGGACGAACCAAAGTTGGTCGCCCCGGTTCGACCTACAATCTGGGTATCTACGACATCGAAAACGACACCGTTTTTTATGTTATGACCGAACAAATTCCGGGCATTACCGACCGACCAGAATATCTGGAGGAGTACGCGACCGAGAACGACAGTATTGACTCTGCAATAATTCGTACCGTCTATTTCAAAGAACCAATCTTCCCAGAGAATGGCGATCAGGCAGTTGTGGAAATTCTCTCAACGGATAATAAAGACCGTTGGATCATGCTCCTTGATGTTACCAACGGCAATTTAAAATTACTGGATCGCCAGCATGACGAGGCCTGGATTTCTGGTCCCGGTATCCGTAGCTGGTCCAAGAGTAACATCGGCTGGATGCCAGATCAAAAGCATGTCTGGTACCAATCGGAGGAAACCGGATATTCCCACCTCTGGACGGTTGAAGTGAAATCTGGTGTGAAAAAACAGCTTACATCCGGACGGTTTGAAATCCGAAACCTGTCCATGTCCCGCGATAAAAAACATTGGTACTTCATCTCCAACGAAATCCATCCCGGTGAAAGGCAATTTTATCGGATGGATATCAACGGCGGCGAACGAATTCGCATCACCAGCAAAAGCGGCGGCAATTTAGTCTATATGTCACCGGATGAAAAAAGGCTGGCAATTATTTTCTCACAAGCCACCAACCCGCCGGAGCTGTATTTAATGGACAATCGGCCCGGCGCACCGGCCCAGCAAATTACCCATTCTGTGTCCGATGAATTTCGTTCCTACCAATGGCGCGATCCGGAAATTTTTCAATTCATGGCTCGCGACTCAGTCGAAGTTTTCGGCCGTCTGTATAAACCGCATAACCTGAAGCCGGACGCACCGGTAATAATGTTTGTTCATGGTGCCGGTTATTCGCAGAACGTCCACCGCCGATGGAGTTATTATTATCGCGAGCAGATGTTTCACAATTTTCTGGCCGACAACGGCTACCTCGTCTTTGATGTCGATTACCGGGGAAGCGCCGGGTATGGGCGTGACTGTCGCACCGGAATTTATCGCCACATGGGTGGAAAAGATCTCAACGATTATGTTGACGCCGTTGATTATCTGACAGACAATTATCAGATCGACTCAACCAAAGTCGGCATCTATGGTGGATCGTACGGCGGCTTTCTGGCCTTGATGGCCCTCTTCACCCAACCAGATATCTTTGCCGCCGGTGCCGCTCTCAGGCCGGTAACCGATTGGGCTCATTACAATCATGGCTATACTTCTAATATTCTAAACATCCCGGAACTCGACAGCATCGCCTACGCCCAAAGCTCGCCCATTAATTTTGTTGAGAATTTTAGGGGAGCCTTATTAATCTGCCACGGCATGTCCGATCGCAACGTCCATTACCAGGGAGTTGTTCGCCTCGGACAAAGGTTGATTGAACTGGGCAAGGATAACTGGGAGATCGCATCATATCCAGCCGAAGCGCATAGTTTCAAAACAATCTCCGCCTGGACCGATGAGTATAAAAGGATTTTCAAACTGTTTGAAGATAACCTCAAATAGCTTGCCTTCATGTTCGCAATAAATATTGAAGATAACAAACCGTCACAGCAAACATAGAGCTTATGCGTCAAACCCAAAGAATTTGAATTTACTCAGACTGTTTACCACCGCTGTGACGCACAATCTCACCTTCAATCATATAAATGACATCCTCGGCAATGTTGGTCGCATGATCGGCAATCCGTTCAAGATGGCGAGAGACAACTTTGAGCCCCATATAATATCGCACCATTTCGGGATTCTGCCTGATCTTATCCTCAAGCTTCGAAGTCGAATCATGATAAATCAGATCAATCTGATCGTCAGTTTGGCAAACCTCAACAGCCATCGCCACATCCATCTCAACCAAAGAATCGGCACTCTTTTTAACCATCTGCAGAGTTACCTCAAGCATACCGGTTAAATCAAAAGGTACATCATCGACATCAACCAATGACATATCCCCAACCAACTGGGCAATATTAACGGCCAAATCCCCTATCCGCTCCAGATCATTATTAATCTTCAGCGCCGCGACAATAAAGCGCAGATCAATCGCAACCGGTTGATGCAGAGCCAAAACTTTAAGACATTCCTCTTCAAGCTCCACCTCCAGTCGATCAATCTTCAGATCTTCCTCAATCACCTTTTGGGCCAGCTTGGTATCCCTATCAAGAAACGACCGGACCGCCGCCTGAAGGTTTTCTTCAACCAGCGTCGCTTGGTGCAAGACCCGTTTTTTTAATTGCTCCACTTCTTTACGAAAATGCTTGGTCATTCTATTCTCCAGAGTTCGACCGTTTGTGGTTTAAATTGATAACGATCATCCAAACCGTCCCGTTATGTAATCCTCTGTTTTCTTTATGGTCGGATTGGTAAAAATCATTTTGGTCCGGCCGTACTCAATCATCCGTCCTTCATAGAAGAAGGCGGTAAAATCTGAGACCCGTGCCGCTTGTTGCATATTGTGGGTGACAATGACGATTGAAACCTCCCGGCGCAACTCCGCAATCAGATCTTCAATTTTTGATGTCGAAATCGGATCAAGAGCCGAAGCTGGCTCATCCATCAAAAGTATTTCCGGGCGAACAGCCAAGGCCCGTGCAATGCACAACCGCTGTTGCTGTCCTCCGGAAAGAAGCAAGGCACTCTTGTCCAACTTGTCCTTGACCTCATCCCATAAAAAAGCTCGCTTGAGCGTTTCTTCAATCGCCCCGGCAATCAACTGCTTATCCTTTATCCCATTGACCTTGAGCCCATAGGCAACATTTTCTCGAATCGATTTTGGAAACGGATTCGACTTTTGAAAAACCATCCCAACTCTTGTTCGCAATGCAGAAACATCGGTTCCCTTGTCGTAAATATTTTGCCCATCAATACTGACACCACCGGTATGCCTGATTCCGGAAATAGTATCGTTCATCCGATTGAGACACCGCAGAAAGGTCGATTTACCACAGCCGGAGGGACCAATCAGAGCGGTCACTCGATGCTCTATGATATTAAGCGAAATATCGTCTAAGGCCTGCAGATCTCCGTAATAAAAATTAAGATTATTGACCTCCATTTTTA
>JAUUYJ010000064.1 GCA_030588275.1 Candidatus Zixiibacteriota bacterium
ACGTTGACCAAAAACCCGAGTCGTTCACGCAATTCTTTTAGAATCTGTCGAGCGATAATTTCGCGAGAGCGGGTCAGTTTCAGTTTGTCAAAAAATTTCCGAGCCTCTTTGATCGACATCGTCGTCAACTCATGAATATTAATATCGTCAATATATATATGGAGTGCCTGCCTTTTCAAGCGAGTTCCTTTGCAGGAGGGGCAGGATGAGATCGACATAAAGTTTTCGATCCATTTGCGGATACCATCCGATTCGGTTTGACGATAACGGCGTTCGAGATGTTTGACGATCCCTTCAAAGGCGGAATCGTAAATGCCGGAGCCGCGTCCGTTGGAGTGCTCGTATTTAAACTTTATTTTTTCCCGACCCGATCCGTGAAGAATAATATCCTGTACTTTTTTCGGTAGTTTTCCATACGGGGTGGTCATCTTAAATTTGAAATGGTCTGACAAACCGCGCAACATAAAGCGATACCAGTTGGCCGAATCGGACGCCCAGGGAAGAACGGCACCGTCGAGAAGCGATTTTGATTTATCCGGAATTACCAGATCGGGGTTGATCTCCATTCTGGTTCCAAGGCCACTACATGATGGGCAGGCACCAAAGGGGGAATTAAACGAAAACAGGCGGGGGGTCGGTTCTTCGTATGAGATGTTGCAGTCGAGGCAGGCGTACTGCTCAGAAAAAAGGTACTCTTTTTTTCCGGACAGAATGATTACCGTCCCTTGTGCGACCTTTAAGGCTGTCTCGATCGAGTCGGCCATCCGCCGGGCGGCCCGTTGGCGCACGACGAGTCTATCGACGACCGCTTCGATATTATGTTTTTTCTTTTTATCCAGAACGATCTCATCTTCAACTTCGTACTGGTCTCCATCAATCCGAAGGCGTACAAACCCTTCGCGCCGGGCTTCGTCGATAATATCGCGATGTTCTCCTTTGCGACCGGAGACCAATGGGGCGAGAATTATTATCCGGGTTCCCTCTTCAAAAGTCATTACCGAATCAACTATCTGGCTGACCGATTGTTGAGTGATCGGTTTGTTGCAACTGACACAATGGGGGATACCGACCCGGGCGAACAGAAGGCGCAGATAATCATAAATCTCGGTAACGGTCCCAACTGTCGAGCGGGGATTGCGCCCGGATGACCTCTGCTCAATCGAAATGGCCGGGGATAAACCCTCGATGAAATCGACATCCGGCTTTTCCATCAACCCTAAGAACTGACGCGCATAGGCCGATAACGATTCGACGTAACGGCGCTGTCCTTCGGCGTAAATGGTATCAAAAGCTAACGATGATTTTCCCGAACCGGACAGTCCGGTAATGACGGTCAGTTTGTTGCGGGGGATTTTGATTGAGACGTTTTTGAGGTTATGCTCCCGCGCCCCTTTTATGTAAAGCTGTGTCGAATTAGCCATTCTTTAAAATCCGTTTCTTTTTCTTCTTCTTTTTTTCTTATCGCTTCTTCTAAATATCATTTACTGCCATCTATAGGCCCAATTCCGGCAATTTAGCAAATTGGAAAACTGCCAGTAGAGCCGGGTCGAGATTCTACTCCGAAGGAAATCTACCGATAGGGCAACCTGCCAATATACGCAATATGTCGCAGACGGGCAAAATCTATTTGGATTAGAGTAAGGGAATTATTGAAAAAGCAGAATCACATTTCAGCGCAGAAAATAATAAAAAGTTCGGCCTATTCACCGGTGTCGAAATCGATCTGCCCCAGCCAACTGAGGCCGATCTCGAAACTGGAACTGCTCCGATCTGATCCCGGTTGGTTGCTAAAATTGCTGATCGTTCCGTACCCGGCAGACAGGGAGAAAAACAGATGGCGATGGCTGTATTCATTAAATGGCAGATACCCTTTGGCATGAAGGGCAAATAGGAGCGATTTTTCCACGACGCCGGTCGGAAACGGTTCGCTGTATTCGCCAATTGCTGTGGCCCAGGGCTCATCCCATGAATTATTGATCGACCCTTCACCACGTCTCCGCAAGGCTGTTTCAAACCGGACGGCAAAATCGGTCGAGGGCCAGAAACGGATCATAAGCGAAACCGAGTCGGCATCGTTTCCAAGCGGATGGCCGATCGGCCGGTTCCGATACAGAAATCGATTGCGTGGTTCCCGCTGGTGATAGGTGCGGTTGGTAATCCGAACGTACTCAAATTTCAAATCTGGCCTGAAAGTTCCAATTTGACCAGACCGGATAAAGCCAGCCATGATTCCAATTTCATTCGGCTCCTGATCCCCTTGCGAGGCATTGTCTATCTGGAAATCGTCAACTAACAGTTGTCCGTAGAGCATACTTTTTTTGCCCGGCATGAAGACAAAATCAAAACCGAGGATGCTGTTGTCGTTCTGGTCTTCATTAAGTTGTGCCGCATGAAAAAATTGCAACGGGTTAAGATAATAAAGCTCCGGCGGTCTCCCTTCGCCGCCGAACAGAACCGCTTCAAACAGGCCGATGCGGAGCCGCTTATGCAGTTTGATATCAAGACGATGCGCCGTCAGATAGCGATTGTCATTAAATGTTGCTTCCGGATAGCGAAGCGAGTCAATCGCATCAGGAAAAGAACCGTCGAGGCGGGCAAAGAGAAAGTTGAACGTCAGCCGACCGGCCGAAAAGGTTCCGTTAATCAAATCAAACGGATCGGCCGTTTCTGAGATGAGGAGGTTAACCGGTTGTGGTCCCCAGAAAACTTTTTGACGGCCCATCGTAAGGTTGATTTTTCCTTTGCGAAAGAATATGGCGGCGGTTTCCAAGTCGCCGGCCAGTCCACGATATTTTTTGCCATTATATTCCGGATCAAGCGCCAGAGCGCGATCTAATTTGAAAGAACTTTGTCCCGAAAAATTCTGAGATGGCTGGAAAGTCGCACCGCCGGTCAGATACGGCAGGCCGCGACCCGATTGGTAATTTCCGGTAACAAACCGCTGGCCCGATTGGTTCCAAAAACGGATGGTTCGAAAATCATCGGTCTGAAATCGTCTTAGCCCGGTTAGATGTTGCAAGTTTGGCTGGTTTTTAAAGCGGCTGAGATCAAGCGGTCCGGTAATCGGAATGTTGTCGATGGCCTGATTGGAAATGGCCTGATGATAAAACAGGTCGTAGGTTAAATTAAGACGACTCTGCCCAACCGGGACCGATCCCTGGGCTGAGGTTATTTCCCCGGAAATAAGCAACAGCAGAAAAGCTGTGGCTAAGATAAATGAAAGCTGTTTTTTGCGGCAATCCATTGCCAATCTCCATAGGCGGAGTTCTAAAAAATGTTGGTGCAACTTTACGAGGCACCATCCGATTTGAAAACGGCCGGTACCGTTTTCAGCAAAATTTTTGTGTCGAGCCAGAGCGACCAGTTATCGATATATTCCAAATCAAGCCGCATCCAATCTTCAAAATCGATCTGGTTTCTGCCGTTGACTTGCCACAGACAGGTCAGACCGGGACGGACCGAAAGCTTGCGTCGTTGCCAACGATCATATTGACTGACCTCTTTTGGGAGGGGTGGACGTGGTCCTACCAATGACATATCGCGCCGGATAACATTTAGAAATTGTGGTAGTTCGTCGATTGAGGTCTTGCGTAAAAAGGCACCGATCCGCGTTATGCGAGGGTCGTTGGTAATCTTAAAAACCGGGCCGGACATTTCGTTTTGATCTTTTAGTTTTTCTTTAAGCTTCTCGGCGTTGGTGACCATCGTTCGAAATTTGTACATCGTAAACGGCTTGCCATTTTTCCCCGAACGAATCTGCTTAAAAAATATCGGTCCGCCATCCTCAAGCTTAATCATCAAGGCAGTAACAAGTCCGACCGGTATCGACAATATCACACCGACCAATCCACCCAGCCAGTCGATCCCCTCTTTGAGGGTTAGCTGGATGCGATCATCCGGTTCGGATGAATAGACGACCGCCGGAAGGTCGATAAAAGTAGAGGGGGCCGCTTTTGAGATCGGGTGAAAATAAAAGTCGGACATAAAGCAGACGGTGACCCCCATCTCTTCGGCAATGGCAAAGGCATGTCGGGTCAAGGGGAGATCGCCATTCTCAGTAGCGATGACAACATAGTCAACTTGGTTATCAGAGATCAGCTCGGCCAAACCGTCAGGATGGCCGATCATCGGAATATCGCTATAACTCCACAAACCGGTCCGGTTGAAATCGAGAAAGCCGAGGATGTGAAGACCCCAGCGACTGTTCTGGCAAATGCGGTCAGTCAAGAGTCGGGCCGTTTTGCCGGTCCCAATGATAACAACATTGCGATTCGATCTACCGCTGGTTCGGTACTTGCTCAAAAACAGTACCAACGAAAAGCGAAAGAGAAGGAGCAGAACCGCATCAAGAACAAAAAAGGTTAAGACCGAAGTAGAGGAGATGGCGATTTGGGCAAAAAAGATTACCGCTGTAAAAGACATAAACGATTTACCCAGTGACCAGGTCAGTTCTTTTAATATTTGGCTGTGGGTTTTCATGCGATAAAAGTACGACCCGGATGGCCCGTAAAAGCAGAGTCCCCAAATCAGAGCGGTCAGAGCATATAATAAACCGGTAACTTCATTCCCCAATTCCTGATGATAAAGCAGTAAAACGGTCATCAAGGCAAAGGAGGTAATGAAAAGGTCACCCAACAGGTTCAGGCGTCGCCACAAATTCTGTCGATCACGAAGCATTTAGTTGCTCCCTCTTGTAAAACTGAACTGGCAACTACAGGGTGAAGCCAAGTATTGTTGATGGTTGTTGAATCGTTTCGGGTAAAGAGAGATACTGTAACCGCTGTGTGGCGGTCTCTTAGAATTTGTTTTATTGCTCACAGAATTTCCCTTTTTCCTCCTGGATAGCCCTGGCCAATATGTTTGGGAAATTATTATTGGCCCGTCCGATCTATCGGAATTGAGTTGGTATTTCTTTACCGTTTGTTCAGGCATGGAAAGCTCCAACGGCGGGGAATTGTTCGAAGAAGCGATCAAAAACATTTATTATCCGGATTAAATCGGCGATTGTTTTATCCTGCTGGCATCCGATGCAGATGTTATTGTCATTTTTTGATGTCTGCTTGGATTGGCATTGTAAGGGGGTGCCCCGTTTGTTTTGAATGGCCGACGGCTCAGAATGAAATTTGAAATCATCTCTGGTTTCGACCCCATTTTCTTCCAGAAAATGGCGCAGGTGATCGCCGTTGAAGCGCGCCTCCGGTTTGACCTTGATAGTGTAGGCGAGATATAAAACATTCTGCCCCAAGCTGGGCAGGCTGAGTTCCCGGCTATACTTATTTAGATGATCGTTTAGGAAGGCGACATTGAGGTAGGAGGCGGTGACGAACTTGTCAGCCAGCCGTGTATCATTCGCATTACTCATTTCATGGTCGGGCCGATAACTAGTGAAAGGGACGGGATTGTTGCCCTGCCCAAATGAAAAGTTGCCACCGGTTATCTTAAGGCCAAAATTTGTGGCCATCTCTGGCTGGTTCATCGCAGTACCTCACCGATTTGTTCTATACCGACCATCTCCGGTTTCAGTCTGTTTTTGGGGGAGAGCGATTCCATATCGGCTGTGACCATCATCCGTACAAGTTGCTTGAAATCGACTTCCGGTTCCCACAAAAGGGATTGGCGGGCTTTGGAGGCATCCCCCCAGGATGCTTGAGAGGCAGGATGATCGGATGTTTCCATCGGTTTTAGACAGATGTGATCGCGCCAATCGAGGTCAACAGATTCAAAGGCAACCTGGCAAAACTGTTGGACCGAATGGGTGCGACCGGTTGCTATAACATAATCTTCCGGCTGTTTTCCCTGAAGCATCATCCAGTAGGCCCGGACATAATCTCCGGCAAAGCCGTAGTCGGTGGCGGTCTCGTGAGAATTGAGAATGATTTTATCCCTAAGTCCGAGCTTGATTTCTGCCGCCGCACGGCTGATTTTTCGGCTCAAAAATTCTCGACTCTGGCGGGGGGAGGCATGGGGAAACGAAATTCCACACGAAGCATGAAGGTTGTATTGGCGCCGATAATTAATAACCAGCTGATGGGCGAAAAGCTTGGCTGATCCAAATGGGGAGACCGGTCCAAAGCTGGCGGATTCATTTAGGGCGGTCATGCCGGTTGGTGAAAAGATGGCCGAAGGAGAGGCCTGAAATATTTTTATACCAGGGTTGATGAGACGAACCGCTTCCAAAATCCTCAACGGACCAAGAGCTGTAACTTCACTCATGGTAGTTGGCTGAGACCATCCATCCGAGGGAGCATAGGATGCCAGGTTGTAGATTTCGTTCGGGCCGATTGTGTCGATGAGGTCAAAAATCGCCGCCTGATCGTGAAGATCAAGGCGAGAAATTGTCAACCGATGGGCGATCCGACCGATTCGCGTCAAGGCCGATTCTTCGGTATGGCGCGAGCTCCCGTAAACTTCGTATCCTCGAGAAAGGAGAAATTCCGCCAGGTACGATCCATCCTGTCCGGTAATTCCAAAAATCAGCGCTTTCATCCCTGCACTCCTATGGTCATCCATGACCGTTAAATTTCTACAAACTCATATAGCAAGGAGAGTGCCGGACGCGGTATTAATTGCATTCGCATACCCTTCGCAATGCGATGCGATGCAACGTATTGCAGGGGTGTGTTAAATTGTGAGTGCAGCTCTTTTGAGATATCCAAAATTGCGGATTAATATTCCGGCTGGGGTGGAAATGTTTTCAGTTCGACAGAATATCTCACACCAAAGGAAAACGGGACCGAGTGTGAAATCTCGATCCCGCCTGTCATGAGTGAATTTTATGCCCTGATATTTTATGAGCGGTTGATTTTATTGAGTCAGATTTGTAATCCTCTGAATCATGCGAGATGAACGGGGGAAGTTTTGCGTAAGCTCTTCTTGAAGCTGGTCCATTTCCTGGCGACGCGACTTAGTCAGGTTTCCTGAGATCAAATCTCTAACAATTACCAAAAAGCATGAGGCAAAAAAGGTTAATACAAAAGTGAAGATTATCATGTTGCGCCGAAACGGTCCCGATTTTAATATCGGCAGGGTCGGTTCGTCAAGTATGCGAATGATCGGAATATCCTTTTGAGCCTCAAACTTGGCCAGCTCATACTGCTGGGTGAGCATGACAAATGAACTTGATTTAGCCTGAACATCTCTTTTGAGACGGCCGATCTCTTTTAATATCTCCGGATTTCCGCTCGCGGCCCAATCAAAATTGGTCATTTGAAATGCCTCAAGCTTGTCTTCGGCTGTACTCAGTTCAACAATGTTCAACTCCAGCTGCCGGGCGATGAACTGTTGATTATTCTGAGCCGCCGATTGCCTCTTATTTAGATTGAAATCTTCCAGTTGGCAAAGGTACTCGGTTAGTACCGCTTGAGACAACCAGGGATAATCCGTTGCTACCGAGATATTGATTTCGCCGGTCTGGTTGTCGGCTTGAACCCGGGTGTTGGTGCGCAAGGCACGACGGAGGCGATCATGATTGGGCTGATCGAAATATTCGGATAAAGTAACAGTCGTTTGCTCGCCCGATTGATCGTCACAGTAATTTTGAGCCAGCACCGCATCAACAACCCTGTTCGATTTCAAAATAACCGGAAACATTATAGAGGAATTTTCATCGGCGCTCATCATCGGAGAAG
Source organism: Candidatus Zixiibacteriota bacterium (assembly GCA_030588275.1). GTDB lineage: Bacteria > Zixibacteria > MSB-5A5 > GN15 > JAAZOE01 > JAUUYJ01. The sequence continues at coordinate 7,629 of JAUUYJ010000064.1, forward strand.
AGAAGCCGACCAAGCTTTTTAACGCCGACATCCCGCTACCCGATTTCCCGGAGGGGAGGATCGTTGCTTGTGAGCTGAATTGATTCGGTTGCAAGAACAGATAACCGGCATAAAGGAACATAACGGTTAAGGTTGTGACGATGATAAATCTGCGGGCTTTTAGTAATGAGCGAGCCAGATCAAACAGGTTAAGTTGCAGGTCGAAATTTGTTTGGCGTTCTGACTCACCTTCATCGCTGGATGAATTTCTATAAGTAACCCGGCGGCTCATGAGCGTACCTCAACCTTCGTGTCGCAATCGGCCGTTGCCGGACCGTTGATGATTTTATCAAAATTAGAATTTGAGGGTTTGTTACCAAAACGGTGGCCGAATTTCTTTTGGGCCGCCTGATGCACGAACTGTTGAAACTGAGACTTAAACTGTTCTGTTGAAAAGCGATTGGAATCGGCTCGCATCTGTTGGGCGTCGCAAGTTAACGTGGTCGTTTCCATGCGTTCAATCGCTTCGACTATACTGCCAGAGGTCTGCTCTTCAAAAAGGATACCGTTGTCACCATCCCGGACGATCTCTGGTGCCGCTCCCCGACCATAGGCGACGACCGGTGTACCGGCGGCCAACGATTCGACGACGGCAATGCCAAACGGCTCGACCGAGGAGAACAAGAAAGCGCGAGCTTTTTTGACAAACATCGCTACCACGTCGTGGTTCTGAAAGCCTAAGAATTTGATGTTCTCATTGGCACTTTCTTGAAGTGCTTTCATGTCAGGACCATCACCGAGGATGACCAGTTTTTTGTTCGGCATCTGGTTGAAAGCGGCGACAATCAGGTCGATCCGTTTAAACGGTACCAAGCGGGCGACGGTGACGTAGTAGTCATCCTTTTCGGTCGCGATGTCAAATTTGTCAACCTCTACCGGGGGATAGATGACATTCGACGGGCGACCGTATAATTTTTCGATGCGACCGGCCATATAGTGCGAGTTGGAAATGTACTCATCAACTCTTAGGGCCGAAGTCGCATCCCAATTTCTAATGTAATGCATAATCATGCGGGCTAATAACCCGGATATTCCTTTATTCAAACCACCCGCTTTTAGATAATGATGGTACAAATCCCAGGCATAGACCATTGTGTTGTTGATGTACGAAATATGGAGCTGTTCGGAATTGGTCAAAACGCCATGCGCTACCGCGTGTGATGAAGAAATTATCAGATCGTATTCGGACAGGTCAAACTGCTCCACCGCCATCGGCATAAAGGGCAGGTAGGAGCGATATTTTTTTCGAGCCATTGGGAATTTTTGTAAAAACGAGGTTGTGACCGGTTTGTTCTGAAAGTAATCTCGCTCTCCATCTGGCGTGAAATCGTACAGGGCAAAGAGGTCGGCTTGCGGAAAAATCGCCAAAATCTGCTCCAACACTCGCTCCGCACCACCATAGGTGATGAGCCAATCATGGACAACGGCAATTTTTAGATTCTCAAGCGGCCCGCTAAATTTTTCGACTGCTATTTCATTTCGCATCAGTTTCGCTCTTCCTTGAACGCTGAGAATGCCAGTTTCAGACCAATCCTATGGTCTTCTCCCAGACTAATAGCAGAAAGCATGCCATCGCATGACGGCCGCGTGCGATCGTCATATTGCTATGGGACAATTGTTTATGAGAGTGGAGTCATTTTTTATTTTAAATCGAGGAATAAATTTCCGCATCGCATCGGAAAATTGTTCGGCCCAACGGCCGATTACATTACGACTGAATTTGAATGGCTTGCAGATCTTCTTTACTGCAATTGCCGATACCGATTATCTCTTTTAATTTATTTTTTGGCTCATTGAAAATCAGATCCAGAATAGAAATATAAGGAGTGAATGCTTTCGTCATTTGTCGATATTCGGGGTGATGATAATCTTGAAAAATTGGTCTGATATTGGCCTCCGCCAGTATCGCTTGATCGGCATAATCTTTTCCCAATGCTCCAAAGAGAAAAATATTTTCAGTTGGCTGGTCGGGCGGTTTTGTTTTGACAGCCTTATTCGCTCCGTAGATTTCAGCCGCCTTATTGGTCAGCTCGATGACATAATCAAGTTTCTTCGATTTGATGTCAAGATCGGAAGCGAACAGGATCGTGGTCTTAATATCTAAGTATTCCAGAAAGAGCTTGGTTAGACGGTTGGTGTAATCGGTCAACAGTTGGAATTCAATTTCCAGAACCGGAGCGATCAGATCAAAAACCGGATTAAATTCTGGTGCCTTGCGATACGCCTGCTCGATAGATTTGAGATGTTTTTTTCTCCAGCGTTGATCGGACAGTTCGATCTGCGCGATAGTTTTATCGATATGCCCTTTTTGTTTGACAGGAATGGTGAGCATAACTTCCTGTTCGCCGGAGATGATTTTATTGCGATTGGTAAATGAGCTTTTTTCAAACTGCACATCATCCATTATGACAAAAATATCGGCCAGCATTATTTTGTGGAAATATCCGAGCCAGGGTAGGTACGCCGGTTGATGGGCCGAGACGATCATGCCAAGGACCAATTTTCTAAGCTGGCGACGATGCGGTCAACCTCTTCGTCGGTTAAACAGGGATAGATCGGTAGGGACAGGATTGTTCTGGCCGCTTTTTCTGCATTTGGAAATATAGCCGCATCAATACGAAGATAATTGTGCAGAAGTTCTCGACATTCAAGTGGGATGATCGAATCGATTCCGTCTTTGGCTAAGTGGTTCTGCAGGTCAATCAATTTGGTTTCATCCGGTAGATTGACCAGGTATCGAAAATTGTTGCATCGACCTGATTGTGTAATTTGGTTTTGAAAATGAGCAGTTCCGATAGCATCGTTATACCGTCCGGCGATCTTTTTGCGACGAATCAGGAATTTCTTCAGCTTGTCAAACTGAGCCAACGAAACGGCGGAATTGATATCGGACAGCATAAAATTGAACCGAGGTTGGAACGTCTCCGGGTTATCAAAATTGATATAATCGCGGAGGTGATCCAAATGTTTTTTGCTTTTGGCCACGACCGCGCCACCGTACCCACCGGTTAGCATTTTGGTCGCATAAAAAGAAAATACCGACATCGCCCCTTTTGATCCGACCGGTTGGCCATCTGAAAAGCAGGAACCGAGTGCC
>JAUUYJ010000383.1 GCA_030588275.1 Candidatus Zixiibacteriota bacterium
AACCCGAATGCGCTGACGAATAAAGGTTGGACCCCTTTACACTTGGCCTCAGCTCAGGGTCACCGAGAAGTGGTTGAACTCCTTTTGATAAACGGAGCCAACCTGTTTTCGGAAAATAAAGATGGGGTAACCTCATATCAATTGGCAACCGATAGTGGATACTCTGAAGTGGTCGATATTTTGATCGACTTTGGAGCAGATGTGAAGTAGGCGATTTATTTTTAGGAGTCACCAAATTTTACTTCGTACTTTTGATGGCAGGCAGGGATAGATTAATAAATTATGACAAATTCAAAACCGGTTAAAAAAATTATCCTCTTTTCCGATTTCGATGGAACGATTTCAATCGGTGATGTTGGCAACCGGTTGTTTGATTACTTTTCCGACGGTCGCTCGGCAGTCCCGGTCGAGAGATGGCGATCAGATCTTATAGATTCGCGCCAATGTCTGATAGAAGAAGCGGAAACGATGCGGGACATAACCGAGGCGGAGTTGAATCGGTTTATCGACCAGTTTGAAATTGATCCTGCTTTTTCTGATTTTGTGGCGATGGCGGAAAGTTATCAGCTCCCCCTATACCTCCTTTCTGACGGGCTTGATCTTTATATTAATCGGCTCCTGAACCAAAATGGTTTTGACAACCTAACTGTCTTTGCCAATCGGGCAAAGCTATCGAACGGACGTTTGGAATTTAGCTGGCCTTATTTTAAGAATAGTTGCGGACGGTGTGCTAATTGTAAAAAGTATCATCTCCAAACTTTGTGCCCCGATGATGCGGTTTCAATCTACATCGGGGATGGCAAATCGGATTTGTGCGCTATCGGTGAGGCAGACGTAATCTTTGCCTGCGATTACTTGGCTGACTATTGTAAAGAGAATAAAATTGAATTCTTGCCCTTTGATAATTTTTCCACTATAACTGATACCGTGAGAGATATTGTTTCCGGTTTGACAACGATTCCGGGAGGAGATAAGCGGTGAAAGCGATAATAATGGCGGGCGGGTTTGGAACTCGTTTGCGACCCCTGACAATAAACATTCCAAAACCGATGGTTCCGATTGGGAACTTGCCGATGATGGAGCATGTCGTTGGACTTTTAAAACGGCACGGTTTTGATGAGATCATATCGTTAGTTTTTTATCAATCAGAATCAATCCGAGAATATTTTGGTGATGGTAGTCGCTTTGGGGTGAGCATGGATTATGTCCTCCCCGAGGAAGATTTTGGCACGGCCGGAGCAGTCCGGGCGGCGGCCGATTTTTGCGACGATACGGTGTTGATAATATCCGGTGATGTCCTGACCGATTTTGATTTGGGGCAGGCGCTCGAATTTCATAAAAAGCAAAAAGGGGATGCGACGATCCTGTTGACCCGGATGGCCAATCCATTACCGTACGGAATTGTCATAACCGATGAAGAGGGCCGGATCAATCGCTTCTTGGAAAAGCCATCCTGGGGAGAAGCATTTTCCGATACAATTAATACCGGAATATATTTTCTGGAACCATCAACGGTCCGCCTGATACCTCCCAAAACAAATTTTGATTTTTCCAACGATCTCTTTCCGGTGATGCTCAAACAGAAAAAACGACTACTGGGACAGATCTCCAAAGGATATTGGCGCGATATTGGAAACCTCGACGAATATTTCAACGCCGGAACCGATCTTCTTAATCACAAGATTC
>JAUUYJ010000210.1 GCA_030588275.1 Candidatus Zixiibacteriota bacterium
GATAGTAAGGCTACAGCACTATCGACCATCCGGTCTAATTCAAAATAACTTACCTCATGATCATTTTGATCCAGCGTGGATCGCTGCTCAAGCGCAACCCGCTTGGGATCAGATTGAGCCAGTGCTCTGATTGGGCAGGAGATGCTATCCATTACAGTTTTCCCCACAGCGCATCACCACATCCAATTCCATTTCCAATTGGCAGTTTTATTTTTCCATCCTGCACGGCAAACAGATTGGCATCATAGTTTTCAAACAGCCGGACCGTATCCAGACCACAGGGAGGCAGATTTTCACCCAATGATGCGACCATTTGCAACTGCGCCGCTATTCCAATTTCCGTCTCCAATGTCGAGGTGCAAATGGCCTTGCAACCATTCTTTATTATTGATGAGACCGCCGCCGGTACTTTCAGTAGGCTACCCAACCGAGCCGGTTTAATAATGATCGCATTACAAAATTCTTTTTTCGACAACGGTTCCATTTGGCAATAATCTGTGATCGATTCATCCAAAGCAATCCTGATCCCGGTCTCTTTTTTTAGTTTTGACAACTGTGCCGGATCGGAACCAATCAACGGCTCCTCGACATACTCAATTTTTGAGAGATCAATATTTTTGAATAGCTTTACAGCTGTCTCAAAGTCATAACCCTGATTAGCATCAAGCCGAATCGAAACATTAGAACCCAATCTTGCGATAGTATCATTTACAAAACTGATATCGTCGTCAACATCGAAAGAACCAATTTTGAACTTGATTGCTTTATAGCCAGACTGTTTGATTCTGTTTATCAGTTCATCCCAATCATCAACCGGTCTCGACAATAGATAATTGACCGGAACTGCCATTGACGGATTTTTTGAACTCAACCATCCTGCCAACGGTTGATTCTCACACTTTGAGGCCAGATCGCACAGAGCCGACTCTATCCCACAGCCATCGGCTGTATTAAGGGCAATTATAGCTTTTGAGATATTTTCAGGTGATGCCTCAATCTCTCGTCCAACCAATTTTTGGCTGATGCCCTCAATCTCACTTTTGGAAGCATCAGATAGCATCCCCAACGGGGCCACTTCTCCGTAGCCATAAAATCCATTATCAGAGCTGATGCGAATAATAATACCGCACCGCATCCCGATCTCTCCATGTGCAGTCACCAACGGTTTTTTAAATCGTCTGACGTATCGCTTCGTTTCAATCGCTTTAATCTTCACAGCAGATACCCGACCGAAAACAGAAGGCCATAAACAATCAACAACCGCCCGGTTGATGCCAAACAGTTATTGAGTCTCTCTCCATCGGTTGTGCTAAAGACTGTCCTTATAGACGGTATTGCGAAAAGAATAAACAGGCTCGCCAGCATCACTTCAAGGTTGGCCTGATTTTGAAAATACAAAAAGACCGGCATCCCTGCCGCACCAATAAGAAGCAGTAAATACTCCATTCGCGCAAACGTTGCTCCAAACCGTACCGCCATGCTCTTTTTGTTACTCTTCCTATCTGTTTCGATATCGCGCAAATTGTTTACCACCAGTATCGCCGTCGAAATCATCCCGAATGGCAGACCTGCTAAAATAATTTCGCTCGACATCTCAAGCGTCTGCACATAAAACGTCCCGGCCAAAGCAACCGGCCCATAAAAAACCAAAACAAAAATATCGGCCAGGCCAATATATCCCAGAGCCACCGGTCCGGCGGTATAAAGCACACCACAGCCAATCGATATCAAACCGATAACCACAATCGGCCACCCGGCGACATACACCAGATATATTCCCGCCAGCGTCGCCAAGCCAAACGCTATTATCGTCGCAATTGTAATCTGCTTGGTGGTAACCAGCCCGGCCTGCGTGACTCGCATTGGCCCGATCCGGTCGGCCCGGTCGGTCTCTTTTTTGAAATCGAATAGATCGTTGGCGAAGTTGGTCCCGATCTGAATCATGATCGAACCGAATAGTGCGGCGATAAATGGAAGAAGTGCAAACTTACCGATGCCGTATGCCATCACGCCACCAACAACAACCGGTACGATTCCGGCCGGGAGCGTTTTCGGCCGCGCCGCCAAAAGCCATATTTGCATCATCGATAATTGTTGTTTGTCAGCAGATTGTTGCATGACTGGAATATATAATCAATAAGCGAATGCAGTAACCAAAAAACTGATGTGATATCTGCCAACACCTATCCTCTCAAGAGAATTTATCCGGTGCCAGCTCCCAGAAAAATAGAGGCCTGCCATAAAATGCTTTTTAAACTCATATCCACCACCTACCATATACCCCGTTGGCAAAAATATAGTACTAAACTTTCCATCTTCATCTATTCTCCCTGTCCCATACCGCCCATGCGCAACAGTCAAGTAATAGCTTGGATGCTCATTGTTAAAATAATAATACCAAGCTACACCAGAGTAGAAGCGTAATACATTTTCATCGATATGTGAATAATGGCCCCACATGCCATTAATCGACCAGACAGCTACAATCTTATCGCTCAATCCAGAACCAATTATAAAATCACCAGCCAGCCCTTTGCCCGATTCATTAACATTCGGTGTGAACCCCACACCACCACCCAAAACAAATCCTTTACGATTTCCGTCAAAAGCTGACACACTGACAGCTAAAACAATACAGCAAAGAAGTGTCACTCCAATAACCCCGATTTTCATACTACCTCCTTTGTTAATCGCTCAATTCAAATTCGATGCCCGCCAGTCAATAGGTCATCATGTGGCCCCCTAAGAGCCATGATATAGTTATGGCTGGCGAGGGAATTTGGAGAAATTCGGTTTGCGCTTTTCGTTAAACGCGTTACGCCCCTCCTGACCCTCCTCGGTCATATAGAAAAGCATCGTCGCATTACCAGCCAACTCCTGGAGACCCGCCTGCCCATCACAGTCGGCATTAAGAGCCGATTTTAGCAACCGTAATGCAACCGGGCTATTGGCCAATATCTCATTGCACCATGCCACCGTTTCTTCTTCCAGCTTATCATACGGTACAACGGCATTGACCATCCCCATATCCATAGCTTGCTGGGCGCTGTACTGCCGACACAAAAACCAAATCTCCCGCGCTTTTTTCTGTCCAATAATCCGCGCCATATAGCTCGCACCATACCCACCGTCAAAAGACCCGACCTTGGGGCCGGTCTGCCCAAAGACAGCGTTATCCGCCGCGATGGTCAGATCGCACAGCAGATGCAGAATATGCCCACCACCGATAGCGTATCCGGCCACCATCGCGATCACCGGTTTTGGCAGAGTTCTGATCTGGCGCTGTAAATCAAGCACATTGAGTCTTTGCACCCCATCATCATCAACATACCCAGCTTCACCTCGGATCGATTGATCCCCACCAGAACAGAACGCTTTAGCTCCCTGCCCAGTCAGGATAATTACACCGATAGCCGGATCGTTTCTCGCATCATCAAAAGCCCGCGACATCTCCGTCACCGTCAGCGGCCTGAATGCATTGCGCACTTCGGGACGATTAATCGTTATCTTTGCAATCCCGTCTGTTTTATAGTAAAAGATATCTTTATACTCACCGGCCACTTTCCACTCGACTGACACAGTTACACTCCTTGTTTATTCTTCTGTATTATAAAATACGATTATCAAGCCAGGATTTCAAGACCGCGATAAACCGATCTCTCTTTTCCAGATGCACAATATGCCCCGCATCTGGCACCAGACAAAGCTCGGCATCAAGCATCATTTCGACCGTCCGCTCTGCAATATCACAATATTTTTTGTCAACCTGCCCGGCAATAATCAAAGCAGGCTTTTTCCAGAGTGGCAATTTGCGCCACAGCGGTTTTTGCAACCCCTGAGAATAACCGATCAATGCCATCGCCAACTTAGTCGGATCACCACTCGATTTTTTTTCGATGATACGTGCGATAAGATCATCCGGCAGATACGAAAAAACCGATTGGCCATACCACTCAGTTAGAAATATTTTCATCGACGATTGACTCAACTTATCGGCCCAGTCACGATCTGAGACAAACCGTTTTCTCCGCTCATGCTCAATCTCAATCCCCGGATTAGCCGATTCGATTACCATCCCCTTAAACAGATCGGGATAATTCAGAGCCGTATGCAGAGCAATCCGCCCCCCCATCGAATAGCCGCAGATAACAGGTGGATGGGGAAATTTCTCTATTGATAATTTGACAATCTGACGCGCCGTATTGGAAAAATCCAGATCATCCGTACCACCTGTGGTCGCACCATGTCCCGGAAGATCGAGCGCGACGCAATGGTATCTCTCGCACAAGCTATCAATTACCGGAGCCCAAATTCTGCTACTCCCCATAAACCCATGCAAAAATAGAATCCCCGATTTGCCCGGATCACCCCGTTCCGATAGATGCCATTGGATAGTAGAGGAAGGCATATCTCAATCTCCCCGCTCGGACAGCTGTTTGGTAATAATTCTCCGGATAAGCTGATGTTGCTCGTGGTTATCCACCCGGTTTGATTTTAGTTCGATGATAAACGATCCATCATGCTGGCTAAGATTGTGATAATGCTCTTTAAGCTGTGGGACCGAATCGGACGATTCATAAGGCAAACCAAACTGCTCGGCCAGCATTTGAAAATTCATTCCATGCGGTGTCCCAAAGAGCGGCTCAAACGATGCGCCGATTTCGGCAACTGGAAGAAAGTGAAAAATCCCACCCCCATCATTATTGATAACGATTATCCTGATCGGAAAATTTGACCGGACCGCAAGAATTAATGAATTCATATCATGGATAAAAGCCAAATCACCTATCACCAGCGTCGTCGGAC
>JAUUYJ010000344.1 GCA_030588275.1 Candidatus Zixiibacteriota bacterium
AGCTGTGTTAATATTTGTCCCACTGAAGCGATTTCCTCGACCCAGGGATTAGATATTGGTTGGAAAGAGTATATTAATTTTAGGCCATAGTCTTTTGTTATCTCTCTCTTCCCAGCCCATATTCTAAAAAAACCACACCTAACCGCCGAAAGCAATGAGATTCCCCAAAAGCGACAAGTTGCCATCAGAAAAGAGACCAGTCGCCAGTACTGGCTTGACCTGACTATAACATTTGGCTAAATTTATCTTTCGAAATAATCTGTATCCCCAAATGAGTGGGTTACACAAATAAAATTATTGAATTCTACGGAAAGAAAAAATGCTGGATATTAAGATTATCAGGGACAACCCGGAGCTTGTGAAAAAAGCCTGCCTCGACAAAAATGACAAGGCGGATATTGACCAAATATTAGAACTGGATGGCCAAAGGCGCCGCCTCCTGACCGAAACCGAAACGATGAAGGCTCTTCAGAATAAGGCATCGCAACAGATCGCCTTAATCAAAAAGGATAAGGGGGATGCCACCGCCGCCATCGCCGAGATGAAGGAAGTCTCCCAAAAAGTGGGGGAGCAAAACGGCCTCATCCGGAAGGTGGAAGAGAATCTGAAACAGGCAATGCTTCGCGTTCCCAACATCCCGCACGAATCGGTTCCGGTCGGTCCAAACGAAGAGCATAATGTTATCATCCGGGAGTGGGGAGATAAGTCGAGCTTTGACTTTAAACCGGTTCCGCATTGGGAGCTGGGTGAAAAGTTAGGCATTCTCGATTTAGAACGGGGCGCGAAGATCTCCGGCTCCGGCTTTTTTGTCTTACGAGGTGCCGGGGCGAGGTTGGAACGGGCCTTGATCTCTTTCATGCTGGATTACCATACCGAAAAATTTGGACATGAAGAGATCGCCGCACCGTTTGTGGTCCGCTCCGATTCGATGATCGGCACCGGACAGCTACCCAAATTGGCAGACGATATGTACCGTATTGAGGGTGAGGATTTGTATCTGATCCCGACAGCCGAAGTTCCGATTACCAATCTTAATCGAAATGAATCGTTATCCGAATCTGACCTGCCGATCAAATATGTCGGTTATACCCCCTGTTTCCGGCGCGAGGCGGGAGCGGCGGGAAAAGATACACGAGGAATTTTGCGCGTTCATCAATTTGACAAAGTGGAATTGGTTAAAATCGTCAAGCCATCTGATTCGTATAATGAATTAGAGAATATGGTTAAGCAGGTGGAAGGACTTTTACAGTTGTTAAATGTGCCATACCGAGTCAGCGTTTTGGCGACAGGCGATCTGTCGTTTGCCGCCGCTAAATGTTATGACATTGAGCTGTTTTCAGCCGGAGTTGACAAATATCTGGAGATCTCCTCGATTTCCAATTTTGTCGATTTCCAAGCGAGGCGGATGAACTGTCGCTATCGTGATGAGAATGGCAAGCTCCAATTTGTCCATACCTTAAACGGTTCCGGCACCGCCCTACCGCGTTTGGTTATCGGACTGATGGAAAATAACCAGACCGCCAATGGCGAGATAATTATTCCCGAAGCATTGCGACCGTATATGGGTGGTCAGGAAAGGATTTCCTAACCGTTGGCAAATCGCCGGGAAAAATATCAGTTGTCGATTAGCGGACGCTTCAATTCTGCTTTCAAACTTTTTCTGCTTTTTGGTATCCTCGCGATAGGGACCGTTTTCACCTATTACACCAGCGATGTGATTTCTGAGATGCAGGCGAATGAAGCTGGAATGGCTGAAACCTACACCCGCATCTGGCAATTGGTCGCATCTGACAGCGTCAGCGGGCCGGTGACCTCGGTTCTGTTTGACGAGATTATTTTAAAATCGAATTTTCCAATAATAGTAACCGATGCGGATGAAAATCCCCTCTTCTGGAAAAAGTTACCAGGGATACAGGACACCGCGACCAGCTCTGAAATAATGCTTCAGATAAAAGAGCGGGCTTTGCAGATGAAAGAGGCCAAGGGGGAAATCCCGATCTACATCGATTCGGTCGTTATCTATCGTCTCTACTACGACGACCCGGCTCTGGTCGGGCGGTTGCGTTTTATCCCGATTGTCGAGATGGCGATGGTCGTTGGCTTTGTCATAATATCCCTGTTTGGTTTTCAATACATCCGTCGAACCGAACAGAAAAGTATCTGGGCCGGTATGGCCAAAGAGACGGCGCACCAACTCGGTACTCCGATAACGTCATTGATGGGCTGGACAACGATCCTGAAAAGCGGTGAGAGTGCCTACTCTGACGATGAAATATACCGGCGCATCGAAATGGATTTATCGCGGCTGGAAAAGATCGCCAATCGATTTGGCAAAATCGGCTCCCGTCCCAAGCTG
>JAUUYJ010000196.1 GCA_030588275.1 Candidatus Zixiibacteriota bacterium
AAAGCAGGCAACCTGACTCAAACCAAGAAGATGGTCCTGATGAAGTAGTTTTTGACCTCAAAATAGCTGGATCAAACAAAGCCGGAGATCACTCTCCGGCTTTGTTGTTACTAATATTTCCTGCTGAGTAGTCATACCGGGTCGCATTTGGTGATTTCAACGTCATACCAATGAGAATGTTATGGGAATGCGGTAAGTTTGCAATATTTTGTCTGGTTATATAATAATTGCCCGCATTTCCTGCGGCGCAGAATCTGCGAAATAGGAGATTTAACTTGACAATGTTATTGATAAATCGTAGTTTATGGCAGGAGCAGAATCTGCGAGTTTTTTTACTTACCAATGCTCCTTCACGATCTTTGCAAATTTATCATTTAGATTTAATATAGCATCAGGAGGTAAGTACCATGCGGCTATCATTTATAGTCAAATTTTTGGTCCTGGCCATCTTTGCCTTGACCAGTTTCTCTTTGTCGCCCATAACCGCCGGTGAGCATCCCTGGGATGAAAACCAATTAGGTGGCGGTGAATCAGACACCACGATTATTTCTAATGGTGAAATTGATCCGGGCAATGACAACCCCGAAGATCCGGACAATCCCGGTTACGATCTGTTTGGCACACCACTGTTTTGGATTCAGATCATAATTGACCCTCCAACTGGAGATGTTAGCGGGACTGCCCCGTCAACCAATATCTCTGGTTCTGATTACGATCTTGATGGAGCGGCGATTAACTAAAGGTTGCTAACTTCGAAAAAAGAGAAACCTGAAATGAGTAATACCTCACAACAAGCGTTACAGCTTGACTCTCGGCTTCTGGACATCGAAGCGATGTACAAGGGTGGGGAGGTTCGACCAGCACTGGCCGCTTTAGAGCGACTGGAGCGGGAGGACTTCAACCCTGAAGGGATTAACCGAGGGTTGTACAGGCTCCTATGCGCCCAAAGGAGAATAATTGAGAACCGCAATCAAGAAACTCTCGATTATTGCCAGCAGGCGATGGATGAGATCGGTACGACGAGCCTCAACTATAGAATCGGGCGATTGCAACATCTGCAATATCGAGCCTATTCTGCCTTAGGTGATCTAAAGGCGGCCGATCTGGCCGCACGCGATTCCCTCGCCTCATATCGACGCGTCAAAGATGATGCTGGCATCGCCGATGCCTATAATGCTTTAGGTAAAATCTATTTCAATTGGTCTGATTATGCTATGGCGGCCGAGTATGTCAACGAGGCGCTCGGATATGTTGGAGATGATGTCGCGACAAAAGCCCAACTTCTCGGTAACCTTGGCCGGATCTACCTCCTGACCGGTGAAATGGATGAAGCTGAGAAGAATTTGTCCGAGGCACTTGAAGTCGGACGCAAACTGGATCGCCCCCTGTCGATGGCTCGCAACCATCTTTCTCTCGGATATCTCCATATGCGTCGCCGCCATCTCTTTCAAGCAGAGGCGGAACTGGATAAGGCCCGCAATCTTATCCTGGAAAACGATTACAAACGTGAATATGTGATTTACCTTGAATACTCAGGTGAATTATCTCTGGAAAAGCAGGATTTTGTGTCGGCCAAAAATCATCTTAAACTGGCGGCAGAAAAAGGGCGGGAGCTGGCCCCCGAATCGACTTTGCTAAGCCAAATTCTAAGACGGCAAGCGGTCACCGAAATGGAGTTGGGGCATCATGAAGAATCGATGCGGCTGGCTCAGAAGGCTCTTGACCTTTCTCACAAGCTGGGGGAAAAGGCCGAAATCGGAATGTCCCACCGGATCATCTCTGCTGTCTTTATGGCCCGAAACGAAATGGCCGACGCCCGTCGGCACGGTTTGGAAGGGATCGAAATTCTGCGGGAAATCGGTGACAGTTACGAACTGGGTCGCTCGATTATCGCCTACGGTGCGTTGCCTCCAGCCGGAATGAACCTGACCGACCGCAAGACTTACCCCTTGTTGCAGGAATCTGAAAAGATATTCACTCTGCTGGGGGATGAGTTCTATCTAGCCAAGTGTCATTTTGAAATGGGTCGGTTCTGTCATCGGATTGGCAAAAATGGTGATGCCCTCGAACATCTCAAGCAGGCGGTCAAAGGGTATCGGGCAATTTCTGACAACGAAGGAGTGAACCGAGTAAACGAATTCTTGAAATCTCTGTCACTTAGTGCGGTTGATCGTGCCTTATCTGATGAGAACGAATACAAAATTTTTGGAAATCTCGTCTCCGATTCAGAATATGAAAATCTAAAAAGCGGACCGGTTGACCGCATTCTCGATCTGCTTTACCACAAGACCGGTTCCGATCGAGCCTTAATTATCAATCTGGCTCAGGGTGAACGGCCTGATATCTCCGCTTCGTTTAATATTGATGAATCCGATTTGGAACTGGTCGCCAGGAATTTTGGTGATCTGATTGACGATGAAATGATCGAGGCCAAGCCGGTTCTGATTCTCGACTGTGCCAACGAAGCCGACTTTTCATCTCTGGTTCCGACCGATAATACCGAGTTGGCCAGCCTTCTGATTCTGCCATTGGTTCTTGGCTCCGAAACGGTCGGTTATATTTATCTTGATCGTTTGGCCGATCCGACCAACAAAGGGATCAACCCGTTTACCCAAAAAGAGATTAACTTTGCCGTTGGGTTTGCCGATCTGGTCGCCTTCAAGACGGCTGACTATCAAAAAGAAAAACTGCTCGAAGATAATGTCCGGCTCAAAGCCCAACTTCTCGAAGAGTGTGTTTTTCCTAACATCATCACTCAATCACGGCCATTTATGGAGATGCTGGCGCGGGTTCGTCAGGTGTCGAATTCAAATATGGCAATCTCGATCTCCGGCGAAACCGGTTCGGGAAAAGACCTCTTGGCCAAGGCGATTCATTACAACTCCAACCGACGGGACAAACGGCTTATCACCGTCAACTGTGCTGCACTGCCGGAATCACTTCTGGAATCGGAGCTGTTTGGTTATAAACGGGGTGCTTTCACCGGAGCCGACCGGGACAAACCGGGTCTGTTTGAAGAGGCGGATGGCGGGACTTTCTTCCTCGACGAAATAGCCGATATGCCTCTGCCGCTTCAAGCCAAGATTCTGCGCCTTTTGGAAAACCAGGAAATTACCCGGCTTGGTGACACCAAACCGCGTCATGTTGACGTTCGGGTTGTTTCGGCCACCAACAAAGATATCAAAACTGAAATGGAAGAGAAACGTTTCCGCTCCGACCTGTACTATCGTCTCTGCGCGCTCCATTTCACCATCCCACCGCTGATAGATCGACGTGAGGATATCCCGTTGTTGGTTGATCATTTCCTCGAAGGTGGTGCCTGTCAAATGTCGCCCGATACGATGAAATATCTGATCGACTACGATTGGCCCGGCAATGTTCGCGAACTTGAGAACGAAGTCAAGAAGTTGGTCTTGTTGGCCAACAACGAAGGGATCATTAATCCCTCGTTGGTCTCGGCTCGTATTCTGGGTGAGGATCAGGCTGATGTTTCGGCCAGCCCGGACGAGACCGCTTTCTTTTCCAAAGATGGTTTCTCACTTTACGAATACATGGCCAGTTTCGAGAAACGCTTTATAATCAAGGCGCTCAAGGAGCAGAATGGAGTCAAAAAGCGAGCGGCCGATTCTCTGAACATTCCGGAATCGACTTTGCGTCTAAAACTGAAGCAGTACGATATTGATCCAAAACGACTCGATATCAATTAAGTAAAGACTTACCTTAGTTCCCCTCTTTATGAAACCCCGCATCATTATGGTGCGGGGTTTTTTAGTGAATCGGCGTAGCGGCGGCATCACATACTCTTGTGATTCTCTGTCATTGCGAGGAGTGAAGCCCTATGGGGCGAAATGACGCGGCAATCTCAATATGTATAAACCTCAACAAGATAGAGATTGCCACGGCGGGTGGCGGGTGGCCCACCCTTTAGGGTGGGGAAAGGGGTAATACACTACTCAATCAAATAACCTTGTCCAAATCAGATAAACTATTTATTATAATGGACAATATGCTATATTTATGCGTCATATATGTAAGAATCAACAGTAGGAGAGGGTAGGGTAGGGGAACGAAGTTTATCGCAAAACTATTGACGATGCTATTGGTGTCAGTCTTTTTGTCTGGATTACCAACAATCTGTCCAGCTGGCAGAGTGGCCACCGTGAGACCATTCAATTTTTCTATCGAACCGGTAGGTTCTCTGATAGCAGGTGAATCGAATACAATGCGAATAGATTATCATTTGAAGCCACAATTTGAGGATATGGGTAGCGATAGCGGACGGTACATTGTAAAACTTTTTAATCCGAGAGATTTCAAAAAGGCATTGAGCGACACGACATATACCGTTAGCTACAATTACGACTATTCCTCTTCGTACTGTTATTCTTATTCCGGCACATTTGAAATAACCTTTCCGGAGGCTGAGACGACTTATCTGGATATCTTGGTGCATTGTGGTCATGTATCGCAAGGTGATGGTTGGTATGTTATCCCAGCAGGTGATACGATGCAATTTTTACACGCTTTCATCATGCCCCCATTACCGGAAGATCAATTAAGAAACGCGCCTCTTTTCAACTATCTCAACCGCGATACCTTGACGCAGGAAAATCTTCAAACAGAATACAAAATAATAATAAATCTTTCTGATTCGTTACATATGGAGTCTGCCTTTGATGTTTTGGGGTATTATCCGAAATCTTTCACCTTCGAGCGAAAAAGAGGGGACTATATTATTACGACAACTGCAGAGAATATTCTAAAATTCGTTGACCTGGGTTTCGATTGCAAATATTACCTTCCGCTTAGATACAACTGGTGGATAGAAAGGCAGTAAAAACAGTATGCCGGATGAATAACAGCAACCGATCAAATATCCAACCCAACCAAATATACCAGCGAATAATAAATACCAACGAGAATGAAAACGACCGCCGTGATGCGCCGGGCCCATTTTTCAAAAGCGTTGATCTTATTAAAAAGTGTCCCAACAAATTTTGTCCCGAGAGCGATCAACACAGCAAAAGCGACAACCGGTAAGGCGGTGCCGATTCCATAAACGGTCGGCATCATTACCGGCGATTGATAATCAACCGCCAGAGGGATGAGGCTTCCAAAAAACAGAGCCGCCGAGATCGGGCAGAATGATAAAGCAAAAAGCATCCC
>JAUUYJ010000392.1 GCA_030588275.1 Candidatus Zixiibacteriota bacterium
CCTTTTCAAAGTGAGATACCGAAGCGCATCTCTCCGGGTCGTTATGCAATAGAACGATGTGACTGATTTGTGTTGGTGAGATGATCGAAGCTATTTTTTTCTCAATCAGACGGCGGCAACTCTCCTTAGCCGTACCGGGGTTGATAAGCATTGCTTCGTCATTATCTATAATAAGGAAGGGGTTGTGTGCCTCGCCCGTTTCCGGTTCGAGAAAACCGATCCACCAAATATCGGGGGCAACTTGATGGGCCGAATCAACTTCAAATTTCCGGCGCTCAACCAATGAGAATGATGTCGCTGATTTGTTCATATCTTCTCCCTAAAAATACCTCTCGTCATAGTTTGATTATCGGAAAATATGAATAAAATTTGAGGCTTTGGAGCATCATTCGTAAATTTAGACAGGAATCTTTATGAAATCGGGCTTATCCGGCCCAACCTGATGGATGAGAGCCGAACCGTTCGATTGAAGGAAAAAAGTTGTTACCGGGCTGGCTTACCTGCCATTATCAGTATCAAGCAGGGTGTCATTCTCTTGTTCAATAATATTTTCGTCCGAATTATTCCAGTCTTCAAATCGTTCCAGAGATGACCAGGGGTAGATGATGAGCCCTTCAGGCTCATCATTTCTGGCGATATTGACATGCACACCATTATCCAGTTCAGCAAGAACCATCGAAAAAAACTGTTTGATATTCCGGGGAGATTGACCCTCGACGTTGCGGATAAGGTCGTCAAAACGAAGACCTGACAAAAAGGCCAGTTTTAATGAATCAATTTCGACAACCCGGTAAAAACCGGATCGGCCCTTGGCAATCGATAAGCCCAATTGCCCTGAGGGGGGAGCTTGTAGCTGGTGATTTCCCCAACCCGATCGGCGTGGTTTTGGCTTTGCCGGTGGGCGGGTCCTTGAAACCAACCGTGAACCGTACGGCTCCGATGCAATGCGGAAGGCCAAGGTGGAGTCACCGGAGAGTTGCCATTTATCCCAGAACTGGCTAAATAGAACATCCTGTCCGACTTCTCTTTGGCGCCAATGGGCCGATTTAAAAATCGCCAAAACTGAATCGATGTTGACAAAATCAGATATTGTATTCAGAGCCAATAGATTGGCCATATTATCAAAGCGGCGTGGTGTCTTTCTAAGTAGGGGATGCCCGGAGATAAAATAAGAGGTGCCGCCCGGAAGGGAGGTCTGGGCCAGCAACCTTTTTGATAATTGCTGAAACAGGCTTAGGTAGTGAGATAAGCCTTGCGGCAAGGCGATAATCTGGTTTCCATTTTTTTTGCCGGTCAATGGGATAGTCATCGGGTTATGGCTGGCATAATCGGGGTAATATTTGACCAGATTGATATCGAATTCGGTTTCGATCCAGCTTATCCCGGCATAATAGGACAGATAATATAAAACGATCTCGCCCTGTTCTTCCCAAAACAGTTTTATCGAATCAGCCTCGTCTGAAATTGTCTGGCAGGCTTTGATGGCCGCTTTACGATTAGGATAATCATCCGGGAATTGGGAAATCATATAATCGTAATTATCGGTGATGATTTTGAC
>JAUUYJ010000201.1 GCA_030588275.1 Candidatus Zixiibacteriota bacterium
CGGTCTTTTCTTACCGGTTATCGATTGTCCATTTTTGGTCATTGATCTTTATTTATATCTGGGCCGGACCGCATCATCTTCTTTATACCGCTCTGCCGGACTGGGCTCAGTCTTTGGGGGTTGTTTTCTCGATTATGCTTATCGCACCATCATGGGGCGGGATGCTCAACGGTCTGTTGACGCTAAGGGGTGCCTGGGATCGGGTGCGTGACGATCCGGTTTTGAAGTTCATGGTTGTGGCGGTGACCGCCTATGGGATGGCAACCTTTGAGGGACCGATGCTGGCGATCAAATCGGTCAATGCCTTATCGCATTACACCGATTGGACGATTGCCCACGTTCATGTTGGAGCGCTTGGTTGGAATGGATTTTTGACCTTTGGTATTTTGTACTGGCTCATCCCCCGTCTGTATCAGACCAAACTTTATTCGGTTCGGTTAGCCAATTACCACTTCTGGATCGGTTTTTTGGGGATTCTGATTTATGTCCTGCCGTTGTATTTTGCCGGGATAACGCAATCTTTGATGTGGAAGCAGTTTACTCCTGAGGGATATCTTCTATATCCCAATTTCCTTGAGACGGTTATTCAGATTATTCCGATGTATGTTATCCGTTCGATCGGTGGATCTCTGTTTCTCATCGGTGCCTTTATGATGATTCATAATTTGGGCAAAACGATGAAGCTGGGAACTCTGTTACGGGACGAAGAGGCAGAAGCACCGGCACTTGAGAAAAAAGCACCAGCCGATGAGAAGCACCCTTATCGACATCGGGTTTTGGAGAGAAAACCGGTGCTGTTTATGATACTGTCTCTGGTCGCTATCTCAATCGGTGGAATTGTCGAGATGGTTCCGACATTTTTGATAAAGTCAAACATTCCGACGATTAGCGCGGTTAAGCCGTACAGTCCGCTGGAGCTTGAGGGACGTGACGTTTACGTCGCCGAAGGATGCCATAATTGCCATTCGCAAATGGTGCGTCCGTTCCGATCAGAAACTGAGCGGTATGGTCAATATTCCAAATCGGGCGAATTCGTTTACGATCATCCGTTCCAATGGGGTTCTAAACGAACCGGACCAGACCTCCATCGGATCGGAGGAAAATATCCGGATGCCTGGCATTATAACCATATGATTGAACCGGCTCTGATGTCACCGGGATCAATCATGCCGGCTTACCAATGGCTGGCTGATGATCTGATTGACCTTGATGTGACGCCGGACAAGATTCGAGTGATGCAAACTCTGGGTGTGCCGTATCCGGACGGTTACGCCGATCGGGCGGTGGCCGATTTGAAAGTTCAGGCGGCTGAGATCTCTGCACGATTGAAGGAATCAGGTTTCGTGGTCGTCGATAGCACCAAGATGATCGCTCTGATCGCCTACCTCCAGCGGCTCGGAACCGATATCCGAACCGATAAAGCGATAGAGAGTAAGTAGCATCGCATAATAGATGAGTTGAAAATCAACCCGATGAGATGGGGTTGCAAAAGTATTAGAATGGTAAGAAAGAAGTTATGATAAAAAATGTGTTGGAGTCGATTGCCGGTGTTGAAATCTATGGCATCATTTCGCTGGTGTTGTTTTTTGCCGTCTTTCTCTTTATGGTAATTCGTACGGTCGGCATCAAAAAGGATGACATCAGGCAGTACAGCCTGATCCCCCTGGATGATACCGAATCGTCCGAACCGAGTAATCATAATTCATCTGGCAGAGTGGAATTGAATGAGGGAGTTGATCTGTAATGGCTGAGTATAATGACGAGCCTCTGGAACATGAGTACGATGGAATCAAAGAACTGGATAATAATCTCCCCCGCTGGTGGTTGGGTCTTTTTTACCTGAGCATCATTTGGTCGGTTCTGTATATGTTCTATTACCATGTGGCCGAAATCGGCTACCTGCAGGAGGATGAGTACCGACTGGAGATTGATCCAAATTACACCAGAGCGGAACAGTCGGGTGGAAAACTGTTGGGTATTATTCCGGAATATCGCACCCCCTTTTACTCTCCGGCGGGAGATGTTACACCACGATCGGCCATGACCTCAAAAGGAATCAAACGAGCCGTTCTGTTAACTTTTGAAACCGACACAGTATCATATCTGGCGATTACCGATCCGATCCTGCTTAACTCGGGCCGCGAATCATTTGCAAAGCTCTGCTCCCAATGTCATGGTAAGTTAGGAGAAGGTGGTGTGGGACCGAACGTGACCGATGACTATTGGCTACATGGTAATGTGATTACCAATATCGTCAAATCTGTTACCTATGGATATCCGGCCAAGGGGATGATCGCCTGGCGCGGAACATTGGCACCTGATGATATTATTAATGTATCAAGCTTTCTTATGACATTGCATGGCACCAACCCACCCAACGGGCGTGGCCCACAGGGAGAGTTGGTTGAAAACTGATAGACTGATGCGACTGTATTATGATACCTGAAGAGGACAACTTTCGGGACCAAATCGCTACGGCTGACACCAAGGGTAATCGCCTCTGGGTTTATGCCCTTCAGCCCAGCGGTAGGTTGTACCGGGCTCGCACCTTCCTGTCAGTTTTTCTATTGTTGTTTTTATTTGGGGCACCTTTTCTAAAAATCAACGGGCAACCACTTCTCCTTTTTGATATTATTCACCGGCGTTTTATTCTGTTCGGTCTTTCTTTCTGGCCCCAGGATTTTTATCTGTTTGTGCTGGTTGCCATCACCCTAGTATTTTTTGTCGTCCTGTTTACGGCGATATTTGGCCGTATCTTTTGCGGATGGATCTGCCCACAAACGGTCTTTATGGAAATGGTTTTCAGGCGAATTGAGTACTTAATCGAGGGATCGCCAGCCCGACAAAAAAAACTTAACAACGGTCCCTGGAATGAAGTCAAGCTTTTCAAAAAATCGTTGAAGCATTCGGTTTTCTTTGGCATTTCATTTTTGATCGGGAATATATTCTTAGCATACATCATCGGTATCGATCCGCTTCTTAAGATAATAACCGAGCCACCCTCGCTCCACCCGATTGGGTTGGTTGCCATGATCGGGTTCAGCCTCATTTTTTACGGCGTCTTTGCCTGGTTTCGGGAACAGGCTTGCGTGATGGTCTGTCCCTATGGGCGACTCCAATCGGTTTTGATCGATTCCAACAGCATTGTTGTTGCCTATGACCATAAGCGAGGTGAACCACGCGCTAAATTTAAAAAGATCATTGCCTCTGCCTCTGCGACCGACGTTGGTGATTGCGTTGCCTGTAACGCCTGTGTCGCCGTCTGTCCGACCGGGATCGATATAAGGCATGGGACGCAACTGGAGTGTGTCAACTGCACCGCCTGTATTGATGCCTGCAACTCCGTTATGCGCAAGGTTAAGAGGCCGGAAGGGTTGATCCGGTACGCCTCCGAAAACTCAATATTGGGAGGCAAGAAATTCAAATTCACCGGCCGGATTGCGATCTATTCTTCCCTTCTTGTGATCTTATTGATTGTCATCACATCCCTTTTGTCCGGGCGATCCGATTTGGAAGCAACCATTCTTCGGACACCGGGTGCATTATTTTATGAAGGTGACAACGGAGAGATCAGAAATCTTTATACGGTGCGGGTAATTAATAAGACGTTTGATCCGATCCCGGTTGAGATCAGCCTGCTGACTCCATCCTATGGGCAGATAAAAATGGTGGGAAACGATTTGCTAGTCCCGGCCGATTCTTCTTTGGAATCTGCTTTCTTTGTCGATATTCCAGCGGAGAAAATCGTTACCAGATCGACCTTGCTCACAATTGAGCTGATAACCTCAGGGGAGGTTATTCATCGAACCGAAACCTCTTTTTTGGGACCACAGCGATCGATTGAAAAGGTTTCGGAGGCAGAAAAGGCTGGAGTGAAGTAACAAGTATTCATATGATGCTATAACTGCATATTGCGAAAAAGAGAATAAAAAGTATGGAAAAAGAGAAGACCCAAGAGGTCAAAACAAAGAGTAATTCAAAATGGGGTATTGGAATTGTAGTTCTCTATTCCGGGTTTGTGCTCTTTATGCTAACGCTGGTTCTGTTTGTTACTTTTCAGAAAATTGATCTGGTCTCCCCCGACTATTACCAAAAAGATTTAACGCACCAAAGCCGAATTGATGCGACCAATCGGGCCGAGGCATTATTAGAAAAACTGAAATTTGCATACCTCCCCAAACAGAATCTACTCTCTATCGGTTTCCCGAAAGAGCACCTTTTGGAAGATGTTACCGGCCAGATTACGCTGTTTCGACCTTCCGATGCAAGCTTGGACCAAATTATCAAAATCGCCCCCAACCATTCGGGGCAACAACAAATAAAGACACAGAGGCTGGCTAAAGGGTTATGGAAAGTTACCATCGAGTGGCAAGCGTCTGGAGATGAATACTTTTTTTCAGAAACCGTTTATATTGAGTGACTGTTGATATGAATATTGATATTTTTGCCGCGTTTATAATCGGCTTGGCCGGAAGCCTTCATTGCATCGGCATGTGTGGACCGATTATCCTGATTCTCCCGACCCGTGATGGGTCCCGTCTGAATTATTTTACCGGGCGGTTGTTGTATAACTTTGGTCGTACTATCTCCTATTCTGCCCTGGGCGTTTTGTCTGGCTTCATCGGGCATAGCTTTGTTTGGGGTGGATCGCAGAGGACGCTTTCTATCCTGATGGGAGTGGTGATTATTCTTTTCGTCATTATTCCGACCAACTGGAAATCATCCGCAATCGATAAAATTGTTCCGGCCAAAATAACTGATCTGTTCAAATCATTTTGGGGCCGTCTGTTCCGCCGCTCTTCCCTCAAATCTCTATGGGGCATCGGCCTGCTCAATGGCTTCCTCCCTTGCGGTTTAGTTTATATTGCTATGGCAGGTGCCGCCGCAACCGGAGATCCACTCAAAGGTGGCCTGTACATGGCGCTGTTTGGGTTGGGGACGTTTCCGGTTATGTTGACCGGATCGCTTTTGGGAAGCTTGGTTGGAATCAGAGCCAAAAAGATTTTCAGGCCGATCTTACCGATTGGAGCGATCATCATTGCCATTCTTCTTATTCTACGAGGGATGTCATTGGGAATACCATTGATTAGCCCCGCCTATGCCAGCGACCAGAAG